>JANXWR010000282.1 GCA_025351025.1 Burkholderiales bacterium
TGTGTTCAGCCAATTGAAGACCGCCGGAAGCTCCTGCCAAAACTCTCCGAACGGTGGACAGGTGGGAAGTTGGTGCGCCAGCATTTGCTCCCATTCCACTTCGATAGCCACGCGTTCGGGCCGGTCACTCAGCGTGGCGAAGGTAGGTACCTCGATGCCCTTGAACTCACACTTCCGGGCCAACGTGCTGCGCACCACGCCACGGTTGGGCTGCAAGTCCTGCCGGCGATAGAGGTGAACCACGTCGTAGAGGTCCCGTGGGCGTTGCCGTTCGGCCAGCGCGCGCATCTTCTCGGCGAACACCTCCTCGAAGGGATAGCAGAGAACGCGAATGCCGTCGCTGGGAAGATCGGTATACGGGTGGTGCACGGGACGGAGCACGGGGTCGAGCACCAGAACCTCATCGGACGCGAGGTCCAGCTTGATGCGTGGTGGATCGCCAGCCCGGCCGAGCGGACCGCGATAGCCGACACGTCCTTGGGCCGATGGGCTCCCGCGCGGATTCGTGAAAACCTCGAACTTGCGTGCCTCGGGCGGGAGCATGAGGCCGGATGTGTCGTAGATCCATTCGCCTATCTCCTCGAAGACCCCTGCGAGGAAAGCTTCATCAAGATGTTCGGCATCCTGCAGTGTGAAGTCGAGGTCCTCGGAGAACCGGTACGTTTCGAAGTAGCACTTCTTGAGGCAAGTCCCGCCCTTGAACACCCAGCGCGGGCCGATCTGCGGATGCGCGGCGATCCCGGCCAGAAACCAGCCGAGCACGTAGTCCTTCTCAACGACATGTGCCTGTAGTTGCAGCTCGGCTGCAAGGGTCATCAGTTCCTGCTTGGGGATCACGCGTGTGTCTCGCGCAGTTCGCTCGCGGGCACCCAGACTCGCCATGCGGTGACAAGTCGATCCGCGGGTAGTGCAGGGTCAAGCTTGGCGTAACCCTCAGTGAGATGCGCTCGGCACGACTCGATGAGCGCCACCCGGTCGGGATGATCGCGTTGAAGCAGGAAGCCGAGCCGCTTGTAGACGGCACCGCTGCCGATCTTGGCGGCGTAGTCGGTGAGCTTGGCCGCCTCCTTGGGTTGATCGTGAAAGAGCGTCGCGAGCATCTCGGCGACATGTCGAATGCCACCACCCAGCGCGGGATCAGCGAGCATGTCGATCAGGGTGCGAGCTGGGTCCGACACTTGGACGCGCGTGCCACCGCGCCAGACAGTCTTGAGGCCAATGAACTGGGCGAGGGCAACCGTGTGCAGTTCGAAGCGGGCTTTGCGCATCACGAGCTGGCGCTCGCGTGGGCGTCTCGCGGTCATCACGCAGATCGACCGGAAGAGTTGCTCGGTGAGCCCCCAATGTTCAGCGGCGGACCACCCGCCGACGTAGCACGGCGAGAACATCGTTGAGGCCACGGACCAGGCATCGTCCAACGCGACGTCGGCCGACTCGGATTCAATGGGTACGGGGACATAGGCACCACGACGAACGCGCGCCAGCCAACCCGACCGCGACCAAGCGGCGAGCCTGCGAGCGGCGATGGCCGGCGTAAGCCCGAGCGCTGCGGCAGCTTGGCCCGCCGTAAGGATGGGCGGGCTGTCGCGAAGCAGCTTGCTCAGCTGGGTGCGGGAGTTCGCACTCAGGCCGGTTGGTCTCATGCTCTATATCTTAAGCGAATTAACGTCCACAAAGTGAACGTTTCTACGCTTTTGATATAGTTTTCTAGACGCTCGGTCGGCGCAAGGTGCGGGGCCAAAAGTGGGCTGGAAGCTACCTTCCCCCGGCCGGCCTCAAGCCCGTCGACGGCGAGGACGGCTCGGTTTCTTTGGGATTGCCTTGGATGCTGTCTTGGCCCGGAGGGACTCGAATAACAGCCGGTAGGCCGCATGGCGATTGGCAATCGCCAATGTGGTTTTCCGCTGTTCCCCTCCTTGTTCCCCGCCCGAGCTATCGCCGCGCCCTAAAGGGGGTCGAACGTGCAGCGCTCAGCGACAGCATACCCGGCGGCCGCCGAAGGCGCCTCACGGGCTCATCACACCGCCACGCTGTTTCTCGAATTGTGTCGAGCGATTCCATGACGCCTCATCTTTTCCCAGAGCGTCTTCCTGCTGATGCCCATGCGTGACGCTGCTGAGCTCATGGCTCCGGGCAGCGATGACAGGTCATCCTGGACCAGTGCGGCGGAGCGTCAGGAATCCCGAGGGCCGGCGACGTCCCGGAATATATTGAGGCCGGGCTCACGTTTTCAGATGCCACAACTTTAGAATCCCCGGGCCGCCTCGGAAGAGTCGACTCTCGAAGTCCCCGCTTCCGACCGTTGTCTGATAGCCAAGCCATGCGGCCGAAGCAAGGGAGACTGCCATGGCGGTGAACACCTATCTGGTGCATCTGCACGACGAGCATCAGGACGACGATGCCAGCCGCGGCGATGTCGCGGAGCTGATCGTCCGGCTCGGAGGCTTCATGCTGATGGCCACGTCCGCCGGCTCCCTGATCGCCGCGTTCGATGAACAGCATCTCGGTCATGTCAAGGCGCATCGCGCCGTGGCGTTCTGCGGCGGCGTCCATGTGAATCCAAAAGGTCAGGCGGCCGACCGTCTGCGTGCGCTGTTCGCGCGCAGCGTCGCTCGCCAACTGATCACACGCCAGGCCGACCCGCAGCCGCTTGCGGGGCCGTCACCTGAGTTCCCGCCCGGCTACCGGCCGCTGCGCTGGCGCGACCGCTTCGCATCCTGAACATCCGAGCAAGGAAATAACGAGAGCACTCCAACCCGCTGTACGAACCACAAAGGAGAACGTCATGAGCATTGGACAAGAACTACTCGACGTACCGTTTCCAGAGATGATCTTCAAGATGGCCAAGGCCATCGCCCAGGGCCAGACCAGGCTCGACAAGTCCTCGCTCGACACGGCGAAGTTGCTGGCCAAAGCGCAGGTCAACGTGATTCCGGAAATCTTCGAGATTGTCGAATCCGTGCCTATCGCCGACGCTGCCGACGGCACGCTCCCGACCGGTGCCGCCGGCAACACGATCAAGGTCAGCAGCGTTCCCGGCAAACAGGTCTCGATGAGCTTGATGCAAGCCGGCCTGCTGCCGACGTTCTACCAGTTCACTGAGTCGTTGATCGAAGTGAAAATCTCGATCTCGCATCGCAGTTCCAGCTCGAGCGAATTCGAGGCTGGCGCAAGCACCGAAGTAACAACCGAGGCAGAAGCCCACGGCGGACTGTTCGGCTTCGGCGCTTCCGGCTCGGTGTCGACCACGTTTGCCGCTCACGTCAACTACAAGAGTTCCTCAACCTACTCGTATACGGCCGAAGGCTCAAGCTTGCTGCGAACGACACTGAAGCCGGTGCCACCTCCGGCGCGTCTGGTGCCGCGCATCGTTACCATCGACGCGACCAAGACCCCGCCGGCAGTCACTTTCAACGCCTGATCCTGAGTAGCTGCCGCTGGCCGTGCGCGAGCCGGCCGCAGCGTCGAGTTCAGCCCGAGCATGCCGTGACCGCCAGATCGTCCATCGAAGCCCGCCGCGCCGAGCGCAAGACGGCACATGCGGAGTCGCAGGCGCGCGAGCGTCTTGACCAGCGACGGCGCGAGCAGGCAGCCATGCGCGAAGCCGAGGCGCGTCGCGCGCTGGAACGCAAGGCACGCCACGACCAAGCACGCAGAGCCGAGGCCGAACTCGCGAAGCGCCGCGACCAGGTCGCGGCGCGGAAGGCGGCGGCGGAGAGCGCACGACGGCTGGCGCAGCGTCCGACGCGATGGCTGCCGCGTGAACCGGCCATGAGCGATGCGGCGTCGAGAGCGATCAATCGCACGGGAATCACGAAGAAGGTGAAACCGGGCAAGCGCCCGCAGATCGAGTGGCCAATCCGTACCTTGCCGCGGAAGGAGCGCATGGACGCGGCTGCGCGACCGGAGGTCGAAGGCAGGCAGCCGGCCAGAAGCCCGCGCCGCGCATCGGAGGGTGTACCCCATCGGCCACCCCGAACGCCGACGCGGCCCGGCGAGGAAAAAATTTCGCGGCTGACTCCGGGGCTCGAGAAACGGTCAGTGCGGCTGACGCACCGACACTCGAAACGCAACGCTGGTCCAGTCCCGACCAAGGCGCCGCGGTCAAGCCGCGAGGTGCCGCATCCCGGCCGCGCATCCGGCGTACCGTTGACGGCGCGAGGGCACAGCCAGCGTCCAACAAAACCGACAGAGGTGGCGTTGCCGACAGCAGGCCGAAACGCGCTGCCGTCGTCACGCGGCCAAACGACCGGGCGGGCGCCAGTGCGGCCTGCCAGCCGGGCTTCGGGGCTGGCCGAGCGAGCGCGTCCCGGTGCCGTTGAGACCGATACGCCCGCGCGCGACATCCTGGTCTCACGCTTCACGAGCGGCATGCTCTCCGGCTCGCTGCCCTGGCTCGTGACGGAGGGGCGGCAACTGCTGACCGTCGATGGCGATGCGCTGGTGCTGCGCGGCGTCAACCTGTCGGGGCCGCGCCCGGGCGTTGTGCCCTTGGCGATTCCGGCAGACTGGCCGCTGAACGTCGTTCGCCTGATGGTCTCCGCTGAAATCGACGAAGCGGGCATGGCCGCGCTGGACGCCGGCGTAGCCGCACAGGCCGAAGCCGAGGCCTACACCATCCTCGTCACGCCGGTGACCGCCTTAGACGACGGGCCGGACGCGATCGAACAGCTCGACATCACCAGTCTGCTGGCGCTGGCCGAACACTACGCTGACGAACCGGCCGTGTTGTTCGAGCCGATCCTGCCTGCGGTGGCCGCGGCAGGAGACAGTGGCGAGACTTCCGTTGAACGGGACGCGCGGCGTATGCGCTCGGTGCTGGCGCCGCTGCGCGCCGTGCATCCACGCGCGTTGTGCCTTGCGCCCGCGCCGGCGGGTGGCCTGCCCTTGGTGAGCGATGGTCGGCGGATTCCGAATCTCCTTTACACACTGCCGGCGCGGTCTGATGCAGCATCGCCGGGGCTGGGTCAGAACATCGGCAGCGCTCTGTTGCCCCGCTTCGTCGCCGACTGGCGGCTGAGCCTCGCGCACGGTCTCGGCGACGAAGCGCTGCTGTGCCGGCTTGCCGCTGCCGGCATCGGCTGGGCTGCGAACGCCGGCGCACCGGATTGGCAACGCATGAATCGTGGCGGCGCCGAGCCGACCGCGGCCGGCCGCTGGCTGCTGCGCGCGCTGACCTTGGCTGCGGCCTGGGATCCCGCACCAGCAAGGGCCGCGTGAACCATGAACACCCCCATGACCGATCGTTGAGCATATGCTGGTCGATGACTGAAGATCCTTGCCGAACTGGACACCGGCCATTGCTCCACAGGACTCGGCGTGACCGACGCCGAGTTGGCCGAATCTCAAACGTGCCGACTTCCAAGCTGAGTGGAACTACACACTGCTTCCGCTCCGGCGAATAGAGCAGTCAACTTATTTTGACGCGATTCCTAGGAGAAACGACGATGGCCATAGGACAGGAACTGCTCGACATCCCGATCGCAGACATGGTTCGCAATCTCGCGGCGGCGGTGGCCGAGGGCCAGTTCGCGCTCGACAAGTCCTCGATCGAGACCCTGAAATTTCTCGCTGCCAACAAGATCGACCTGATCCCGGAGGTCTCGGAGATCATCCAGAAGGTCACGCACAATGTGCCGCTGTCCGACGCAGTAGGCGCACCGACCGTCACGGTGGATTCGGTCGGCGTGACTTCGGTGCCGGCCGATCCTGTGCCGACGACCTTGCTGCAAGCCGGCATCCTGCCGACCTTCTACCAGTTCACCGAAGCCACGATCGAGGTCAAGCTCTCGATCACAATGAAGCAGACCTCCGACGCCGAGGCCAACGGCCGACCCGGCTTCGGCACGCGGCGCGTGCTGGCCTTCGCCTCGCCGGTCAACTTCCGCAGCAAGAACACCTACAGCTACGACGCCACCGGCTCAACCACACTGCGCATCACCATGCGCCCCGTGCCGCCGCCGCCGCGGCTGCTGCCGGACATCATCACGATCAACACACTGGCCGCTCCGCCGACCGTGACCCGCACCGAACGCTGAACCGGAGAAGACATCATGAGCGGTGAAGTCGACGTCAACGAAATCCTGATCACGCCAATCGCAACCCTGATCCGCGAGCTGAGCAAGAGCGTGGCCGACGCGCAGTTGCAACTCGACGCGGCGGCGCTGGCGAGCCAGAACGCGCTACCGACGGAGCTGCGCGAACTCGGCTACGAGCCGACCTGGTACCAGATTCCCGAGGCACAGGTGGAACTCAAAATGGCTGTGCACTACGAACGCAGCCAGCCGAGCGGTCCGGTGCGGGTCTGGGCCACGCCGTTCAATGCCAAGTACCGCAACGCACTGAACTACACGGCCGACGGCTCCAGCACGCTGACTTTGCGCATCGTGCCGGTGCCGCCACACGTGGCCGACAAGGCCTGAACCGAAGGAGACTCCGATGGCAGAGGCGATGCGTTTCAGACTGCCGACGTACACCGACAAGCAGCTCTCGGACCCGAAGTTCAGCCGGCTCCAGATCAACGACCTCGCAGCGAAAATCCAGCAGCGCGATGTCGCGCTTGCCGAGCGTGACAAGCAGCTCGTCGCGCTCAACGGCCAGACCGCAAAGCAGCAGGTTCAGTTGGACGCGACGAAAGGTGAGCTGGTGAAACGCGACGAGACGATCAATGCGAGCAACCGCCAGATCGCCGAGCTGCTTTCCGCCAATGAGGACCTCAAGAAGCAACTCGAGCGTGTGACCGTCGACCGCCCGAAGATCGCGGTCGACGATCTCGTACGGCAGTTCTCCAGCAGCGTCGAGCGGCTCAACGCCGACGCGCGGAAAACCGGCGGCACCGCCTTCCTGGTCGACAACCTGCAAGTCGAAATCAAGGCCGGCATCGATGTCAGCAACGGCTTGCGCCTGTCGCAGCTTCCGGAATCGGCGATCGGCGTGGAGAGTGTCAGCACGCTACGTTTCGCGCTGAAGCCGAACTCGGTGATCCGCATCGTCGACGACGAGGCGGCGCCGGGGCCGGGCTGAAACAGGGCTCGGACGCCCAGCGGTTCTGTCGCAATAGCGGCATGAAGCCGAGCGACGCCGCGTGATCGGCCGACAATTCAAAAGGCCAGCGAGTAGAACTGGGATGCGGCGGTCGAAGCTTGGGCTTTGGGACGGTCGAGTTGCCCCTTCTTGATCATGTGC
>JANXWR010000374.1 GCA_025351025.1 Burkholderiales bacterium
GGTATCTGCCTGCCTGCGCGCCTACGGCTCATCCTCGTTGCGGCCCGTCTCGATGCCACGTATTTGCAACTCACGTCGCTAGGGTCCTGGAGGTGGTAGTCGGGGTGACGGTCTTGTTGGCGTGCTGGCTCGTCGAGGCGAAGTCGAATACGTGCACGCCGTGCGAAGGCAGCTCGCGTCGTGTCCAGCGCGGATCGCCCAGCGTCGACTGCGTGTCGGCCATGCCCGAGGACCAGTGCTCGAGCATCGAGGTGCGCGAGAACTCGTAGTCCTTGGACTGGCTTTCGTAGTGCTTGCTGCGGTAGATGAGGTGGACCACCGAGACGGCGGCCTCGGCCGGAAGGGCGGCGAGCGCCTTGGCATCGGGGTCGTCGCGCAGGCTCGCGGGCAACTTGGCGACCAGCCGCTTGGCCGCCTGCAGGGTCGCCTGCCGGCGCAGCTCGAAGGTCGTGTTCAGCCGCGTGCGGCTGGAAAAGCGGATGTCTTTCTCGCGCTCGTTCGCCTCGCCCAGGTTCTTCGGCATCTCGCCGTGCGCCGCGAAGAGGTCGACCTGGAAGACGAGGCGCGCGCGGCGCCCGGGCTGGTCGAGCACGTATTGCAGCGGCGTGTTCGAGACGATGCCGCCGTCCCAGTAGAAGTCGCCGTCGATCTCGATCGGCGGAAAGCCCGGCGGCAGGGCGCCGCTGGCCATGATGTGGCGAGCATCGAGATCGCCGCGATGCGCGGTGTCGAAGTACCTGAAGTTACCGGTCGTGACGCTAACCGCGCCGACTGACAGGCGTACATTGCCGGAGTTGAGCAGGTCGAAGTCGACCAGGCGCTCGAGCGTCTTCTTCAACGGCTCGGTGTCGTAGTAGCTGATGGCGCCCAGCGTTCCCGGCGGCTGGAATGGCGCCGCCGGAACGCGCGGCGAGAAGAAGCCCGAGACGCCGAACAGCATGGCGATCGTCGCGTTGGTCTCGTTGACGGCGTCGCGCGCACCGAGCAGGCGATGCACTTGCTCGGGCAGCGGCAGCGGCGCGAAGGGAAAGTTCGAGACCTCCTCCCAGAACTCGCGCAGGCGCTCGACGCGTCGCCCGGACTCGTTGCCGACGATCAGCGCGGCGTTGATGGCGCCGATCGAGATGCCGGCGACCCAGTGCGGCGTCTGCCCCATCGCCGCCAGCGTCTCGTAGACGCCGGCCTGGTAGGCGCCGAGCGCGCCGCCGCCTTGCAGAACGAGGATGCATTCCTCGTGCGAGGCCGCGGCGCCGTTGCCGGCCTTGCCGGCGGCCGCCTTCTTCGCCGGGGCGCGACGGGTGCGAGTGGCCATCAATGACGCCAGCCGTCGTCGAGGCGGTCGAGGCGGCGCAGCAGGCCGGGCCAGGTGAGCGAAGCGCCGGCGCCGATCGTCACGGCGCGGGCCGCCTCCGCAGCGCCGGCGATGATGCGCGGATCGACCTCGATCAGGTCGCCGCTGGCGAGCGTGCCGCCCGCCTGGGCGCGGATCTGGATCGTGCACGAGGTCTCGAAGATGTACATCGCCTCGAACGCGGCCGACACGGTCGCGCCGACGGTGAGGAGGCCATGGTTGCGCAGCATCAGGAAGCGCTTGTCGCCCAGGTCGGCGACGAGGCGCGGCTTTTCCTCGTCGCGCAGAGCCACGCCCTCGTAGTTGTGATAGCCGAGGCTTGACAGCACGAAGATCGAGTGCTGAGAGATCGGCAAAAGGCCGCGCTTTTGCGCCGCCACGGCGATGCCGTTGAGCGTGTGCGTGTGCATCACGCACTGCACGTCGTGGCGCGCCGAGTGCACCGCGCTGTGGATGACGAAGCCGGCCGGGTTGATCGGGAACGGCGTGCCCTGCAGCACCTTGCCCTCGATGTCGATCTTGATCAGGCTCGACGCCGTCATCTCGTCGAACATCAGGCCGTAAGGATTGATGAGGTAGTGCTCGGTGCCGGGGATCTTGGCCGTGATGTGCGTGAAGACGAGGTCGTCCCAGCGGAACATGGCGACCAGGCGGTAGGCGGCGGCGAGGTCGAGTCGGGTCTGCCACTCTTCGGCCGCGACGCGGCCTTCGAGGCTGGTGATCATGCGCGAGAGTTCGTTCGGCGCGTTCATCGCGGGCTCCTGGAGACGGCGGGGACGAAAGTATCGCCCAGCGTCCGCGATCGCGTGAGACGCGGCCTGCCT
>JANXWR010000287.1 GCA_025351025.1 Burkholderiales bacterium
TCGGCGACGAGTGGTACTTCGAGGAATACGCCAAGGGCGCCGGGGTCGCGAGCGTGGGCCTGGACGACAAGTTGCCGACGGCGCCGGACGAAGAGGAGCGCAAGAGCATCCTCGACCTGTTCCGGCGCTGAACACCCGTGCGCCTCAGCCCGGCGGCGTGAAGCGCAGTGACTGGCCCGCCTGCTGGCTGGCGCAGGCCGACAGCGCCTCGAACAGTTCGCGTCCGTCGCGCGTGTCGCGCCACGCGCCCTCGACGTATTTGTAGTGAAAGCCGCCCGAGCGCGCCGCCAGCCAGAGCTCCTGCAGCGGCGGCTGGGTGTTCAGCACGATCTTGCTGCCGTCCGGGAAACTCATCTCCAGCAGGCCGCCGGTGCGCTGCGTGTCGATGTCGACCACGTCGTCCTGCAGCCAGGCGTCGACGCTCGCCTCGACGCTGGCCAGCGCCGCGCGCGTCTTGGCGTCGTAGTCGCTGTCGGTCAGCGGGCTGGGGTGAAGGTCGGCGGACATGGTCGATAGAATCCAGGGATGTTGCAGCGCGAGATCAGTGTAGCGGTGGCCTCGAAGGCTGCGTCGACAGTAAGTGCATGTCTCGTCGCCGCCGCGCTGCTCGCGGCCTGCGGCCAGAAGGGGCCGTTGATGCTGCCAAAGCCCGCCGCAGGCGCGTCCGCGCCGGCCGCCGCCTCCGCCCCATGACGCTGCCCGGCGCCCCGCACATCGCCTACCGCGGCGACGATCTGTTCATCGAGGACCGCCGCGTCGCCGAACTCGCGCGCGCGCACGGCACCCCGCTGTACGCATATTCGCGCGCTGCGATGCTGGCGGCGCTGGCGAGCTACCAGCGCGCGCTCGCCGGCCGCGACCACCTGATCTGCTACGCGATGAAGGCGAACTCCAGCCTCGCCGTGCTGCAGACCTTCGCGCAGGCCGGCTGCGGCTTCGACATCGTCTCCGGCGGCGAACTCGAGCGCGTGCTCGCCTGCGGCGTGCCGGCGAGCAAGGTCGTGTTCTCCGGCGTCGGCAAGACGCGCGCCGAGATGCGGCGCGCGCTCGAGGTCGGCGTGATGTGCTTCAACGTCGAGAGCGAGGCCGAGCTCGAGGTGCTGTCGCAGGTCGCGAGCGCTGCCGGCCGCATCGCCCGCGTCAGCCTGCGCGTGAATCCGGATGTAGACGCCGGCACGCACCCCTACATCTCGACCGGCCTGAAGGGCAACAAGTTCGGCATCGCGCATCAAGACGCGCTGGCGAACTACCAACGCGCCGCGGGGTTGCCGGGCCTGCACGTGGTGGGCATCGATTGCCACATCGGTTCGCAGATCACCGACGCCGGCCCATACCTGGACGCGCTCGATCGCCTGCTCGAGCTGATCGAGACGATCGAGGCCCACGGCATCCCGATTCACCACCTCGACCTCGGCGGCGGCCTGGGCATCACCTACACCGACGAGGCGCCGCCGTCCGCCGAGGCGCTGGTGACGAGCCTGCTCGCGCGCATCGACGCACGTGGCCACGGTCACCGGCGAATCATGTTCGAGCCGGGCCGCTCGCTGGTCGGCAACGCCGGCGTGCTGGTCAGCGAGGTGCTGTACGTGAAGCCCGGCGAGCAAAGAAACTTCTGCATCGTGGATGCGGCGATGAACGACCTGATGCGCCCGGCAATGTACCAGGCCTGGATGCGCATCGTCGCCTGCCGGCGGCGCGACGATCCGACCATGATCTTCGATGTCGTCGGCCCGGTCTGCGAATCCGGCGACTGGCTCGGCAAGGACCGCGCACTCGCAGTACGCGCCGGCGACTGCGTCGCGGTGCTGTCGGCCGGCGCGTACAGCATGACGATGGCAAGCAACTACAACACGCGTGGGCGGGCGGCCGAGGTCATGGTCTCGGGCGATCGCGTCTGGCTGATCCGGGACCGCGAGCAACCAAGCGAGCTGTTTCGCGGCGAGCACCTGCTGCCCGCGAACGCCGGCTAGATCCGCCCTTCCTCGATCGCGTGGCACGCGATCAGCGCGCCGCCGAACATCTTCAACGCCGGCCGCTCCTGCTTGCAGCGCTCGTTCGCGTGCGGGCAGCGCGGGTGAAAGCTGCAGCCGCTCGGCGGCATCAGCGGGTTCGGCACCTCGCCCTGCACCGGCGTGCGCGCACGACCGCTCATGTGGATGTCGGGGATCGCATCGAGCAGCATGCGCGTGTACGGGTGGCGCGGGCGCGCGAACAGATCGGCCTTGTCGGCGAGTTCGACGACCCGGCCCAGGTACATCACGCCGACCTGGTCCGACACGTGCCGCACGACCGCCAGGTTGTGCGAGATGAACAGATACGTCAGGCCCTGCTTGCGCTGCAGGTCCTTCATGATGTTGAGCACCTGCGCCTGCACCGAGACGTCGAGCGCCGAGGTCGGCTCGTCGCAGACCAGGAACTCGGGCTGCGTCGCGAGCGCGCGGGCGATCGAGATGCGCTGCCGCTGGCCGCCCGAAAACTGGTGCGGATACTTCTCGGCGTCGGCCGCGGCCAGGCCTACCGACTGCAGCAGCTCGGCGACGCGGGCACGCAGCTGCCGATCGTTCTCGACCCCGGACCGACCTTCGGCGAATCCGTGCTCGCGCAACGGCTCGGCGACGATGTCCTGCACTTTCCAGCGCGGATTGAGGCTGGCGTAGGGATCCTGGAAGATCATCTGCATGCGCCGGCGTACGGCCCTGGGCCGGCCCTTGCCGGCAGTGTCGATCCCATCGAAGAGGACCCTCCCGCGCGTCGGCGTGTAGAGACCGACGAGCAGCCGCGCCACCGTGCTCTTGCCGCAGCCCGATTCGCCGACCAGCGCGAGCGTCGTGCCGCGAGCGATCGTGAACGCGACGTCGTCGACGGCGTGCACGAACAGGCGCGGCTTGCGTTCGACGAAGCGGTTCAACCACGGCGCCGAGACGTCGAAGGTCTTCGCCAGGGCGTCGACCTCGACCAGTGGTGTCGCCGCCGGCATCGGCAAGGGGCTCATCGACGTGCCCGGACAGCCTACCCGGCGCGATTTGGCGGCGTCGCGGCGCAGCAGGTCATGCGGCTGCCCGCCAGGGCGCGGCATGCAGCCAGCAAGCAGCCCGCGTGGCGCCGGCAGAAAGCAGGTCGGGCCGCTCGACGGGGCAGCGGTCGAAGACCTGCGCGCAGCGTGGATTGAAGGCGCAGCCGGCCGGAATCGCGGTCAGTCTCGGCATCGTTCCGTCGATCTGCAACAAGCGGGCGCGATCCTCGTCCATCGCCGGGATCGAGCCCATCAGCCCGACCGTGTACGGGTGCGCCGGCGCATGGATGACGGCGTCGACCGGCCCGATCTCGACGATGCGCCCGGCGTACATCACGGCGACGCGGTCGCAGGTCTCGGCGATGACGCCCATGTCGTGGGTGACGAGCATGACCGCAGCGCCATGCTCCTTGCAGAGCCGCTTCAGCAGGGAAATGATCTGCGCCTGGATCGAGACGTCGAGCGCCGTCGTCGGCTCGTCGGCGACGATCAGCCGGGGCTCGCCGGCCAGGGCCAGGGCGATGACGACGCGCTGCCGCATGCCGCCCGAGAACTGGTGCGGGTACTGGTCGAGCCGCTCCTCGGCGGCCGGAATGCCGGTCTCCTGAAGCAGCTGCACGGCGCGGCGGCGTGCCTCCGCGGCACTCAACGGCAGGTGCGTCCGGATCGTCTCGACGAGCTGCTGGCCGATCGTGTAGAGCGGGTCGAGCGAGGTCAGGGGATCCTGGAAGATGGCGCCGATCGATCGGCCCCGGACCTTGCGCATCTCTTCGTAAGGCAGGTTGTCGATGCGGCGCCCGTCGAAGCGGATCTCGCCGCCGGCGACGCGGCCGGGCGGATCGAGCAGGCCGATGATGGCCGCGCCGGTCAGCGACTTGCCCGCACCCGACTCGCCGACGACGCCGAGGATCTCGCCCGGCGCGATGTCGAACGAAATGTCGTCGAGCGCGACCAGCGTGCCGCGCCGCGTGGCGAACTCGACCCGAAGATGGCGAACGTCAAGCAGCGGGTCGGCCATGAACGCTCAGGAGGAATGGGGCGCGGAACAGCCGCTCACCGGCTCCTGATAGTCGACCCGCACCGTGAAGCCGGAAGCGAGCACGTTCGTCTTCACGGCGACCAGGTAGTAGCGGGTGCACGGGGCGATCTCGAGCGGAACGGTGCGCGTCTCGCCGATCCCGCCGGTAGCGCCGGGAGGTCCTTGGACCGTCACTTGACGCAGGCCGGGATCGACCAGGGCAAAGGGCCGCTGGTACGCCTCCATGCCTTCGGTGCGAACCCGCGACAAAGGCCCGATCAGGGTGTCCTTGCCGTCGATCCGGACGATCGAGACCGGGTAAGTGTCGATCGGCACGCGGTGGTAGCGCGCGCCCGAGAGCTGCGAATAGTGATAGTCGGTGCTCGCACAAGCTGCCAGTGCGCAGGCGGACGCCAGGGCAGCGGCAGTGCGCAGGGACCTTGAAGAAATCTGCATGATGGACTCCTCGGATGGACGGTCAAAACGATTGGACTGTCAGCGCAGGCGTGGGTTCAAGGCGTCGCGCAACCAGTCACCGAACAGGTTGATGCTCAGTGCAATCAGAACGAGCATGGTGCCTGGAAAGATGACAAGCCACCAGGCACCGCTGAAAAGCTGCTTGTTGCCCTCGTTGATGAAAGTGCCGAGCGAGGGCGAGGTCGGCGAGACGCCGACGCCCAGGAAAGACAACGTCGCCTCGGCCAGGATGGCGGTGGCGACCTGGATCGTCGAGAGCACGAGCACCGGGCCCATGACATTGGGCAGCACGTGTTTCATCATGATGCGCAGAGGGGCGACGCCGATCACGCGCGCTGCCTGGACGTATTCCTTGTGCCGCTCGACCATTGTCGAACCGCGCACGGCGCGCGCGTACTGCACCCAGCCCGGTAAGGCGATGGCGATGATGAGCACGCCGAAGGCGAGCGAGTCGTGGGCGTTGGGAAACATCGCATGGCCGACGCCGGCGATCAGAAGGGCGATCAGGATCGACGGGAACGACAGCATCACGTCGCAGACGCGCATGATCAGGGCATCGATGCGGCCGCCCGCATAGCCGGAGACCAGGCCGAGGCTGACCCCGATCAGCAGCGAGAGCAGCACCGAGGCGCCGCCGACGAAGAGCGAGATGCGGGCGCCGTACATCAACGCCGAGAGCACGTCGCGCCCCTGCTCGTCGGTGCCGAGCAGATATTTGTGCACGCCCCCCGCCATCCAGGCCGGTGGCAGCATGGAATCGTTCAACTCGAGGGTCGCCAGATCGAAGGGATTGTGCGGCGCGACCCAGCCGGCGAACACGGCGCAGACGATGCAGACCAACGCCACAGCCGCCGATCCGATCGCCATCGGCGAACTGCGAAACGAGTGCCAGAAGTCGCCGTCGACGAAGCGCTCCCAGCGGCCGGGACCCGGCTCGACCGGGTCGGCGGCGAGCTGCAGGTCGCGCGGCGTCGGCGCGACGCCGGCGCCGGCGCCGGC
>JANXWR010000346.1 GCA_025351025.1 Burkholderiales bacterium
GGCGTGCTCGACGAGCGCGGTCAGGCTCTCGACCCAGTCGCCGTCGTTGGCATAGACGATGCCGTCGATCTCGCGCAGCTCGGCGCGGTGGATGTGGCCGCAGACGACGCCCTGCACGCCGCGCCGGCGCGCCTCGCGCGCCAACGCCAC
The DNA here is from genome assembly GCA_025351025.1 of Burkholderiales bacterium. GTDB lineage: Bacteria > Pseudomonadota > Gammaproteobacteria > Burkholderiales > Burkholderiaceae_C > Schlegelella_A. Next base: position 151 of record JANXWR010000346.1, read on the forward strand.
CTCGAAGTCGCCGACATAACTGACGGCGCGCTTGACCTTCTGCTTCAGGTAGCGCGAGAGCGACCAGTAGGGCAGGCCCAGGCGCGCGCGCAGCGAGTTGAGGTGGCGGTTCAGCCGCAAGGTGAACTCGTACATGCGGTCGCCGACGTGGGCCAGCCACTTCGCGCATTGCACGACGCCGTCGAACAGGTCGCCGTGCGTGATCCACAGGCGGCGGCCGTCGGCGGTGACGTGGATCCAGTCCTCGGCGACCTCGATGCCGCCGAACTCGTGGCCGACGTAGCGGCGCGCGAACTCGTCGTGGTTACCGGGCACGAAGATGACGCGGGTGCCCTTTCTCGCCTTGCGCAGCGTCTCGCACTCGACCGACCTCAGGAAGTCGAGCAGGGCATGCGCCTGGCAGCCAGGCGTGCCGAGGTGCAGGTCGGAGATCCAGACGCTGCGATAGCGGTGCGTGGCTGCAGCCGAGCCGGTCCATGCGCGCCGGAAGGAAGCATCGCGATCCATGGACCCGCATCGTCGCGCCGCTTCGTGACCGTGCGAGGGCGCCGCCGTGAAGCTTCGATGAATGCCGTTGCAATCGAGGCGAGCGTCGCGACATATCGACCAGCGCGCCACGGGAGGGCACGACGGGCGCGGAAACAATATTTTCGAAGCTGATCCGTCTATCCCTGGACATGGTCGCCGAATTCGCACCTTCTTCCGCCGCGACGCTCGCCGAGCAGGACAGCGCGGTCGCCGCCGTCTTCCGGCGCGAGGCGAGGCGGCTGCGCGGCTTCATCCGGCGCCGCGTTGCCGACGCCTGCGACGCCGAAGACATAGCGCAGGACGTGTTTTCGGAGCTGATCGAGGCGACCCGGCTGGCCGCGCCGATCGAGAACGTCGGCGCCTGGCTGGCACGAGTGGCGGTCAATCGCATCACCGATCGCTTCCGACGCAAGACGACGGTCGCCCTGGAGTCCGCGCCGGTAGACAGCGAGGCCGCCGAGCACGATCCCTACGCACGCTTCGCCTCGGCCGAGGCCGGACCCGAGGCGCGCTACGCGAGCCGCGTTCTGATGGACAGGCTGGCGGCCGCCCTTGAAGAGCTGCCCGCGGAGCAGCGTGAGGTCTTCATCGCCCACGAGCTCGAAGGCCGCAGCTTCAAGAGCCTGGCCGCCGAGAGCGGCGTTGGCTTGAACACCTTGCTGTCGCGAAAGCGCTATGCCGTGCTTCACCTGCGCAGCCGCTTGCAGGCCGATCACGACGACTATCCGAAAACCCCGAGAGAAACGACATGAGAAAAGTCTGGAAGGTCCTGCGCGTCGTCATCGTCGCCGCCCTGGCGGTCGGCGCGATCGGCTTCGTCATCATGAGCCTGTGGAACTGGCTCGCACCCGCCGCCTTCGGCGGCCACCTGATCGGCTTCTGGCAGGCGATCGGCCTGTTCGCTCTGGCCCGATTGTTGGTCGGCGGGCTGCGCGGGCACGGCCATCACCACGGCCACTGGCGCCACCCCATGGCCCATCGCTGGGGCCGGATGAGCGACGAGGAGCGCGAGCGCTTCAGGCATGGCTGCGGACGGCGCCGCGGCAAGGCGCGAGGCAGCGAGGAAGGCCAGCCCGCGTGAGGCGCTGAGCACGCCGCGGCGCGAATGCCGACATCAAGGCCGATTGAGCGACGCTACGCTGCCTGCAGCCGGACGACGGCGCGCAGGCCCTTGCCGCCGGGCCCGGCCTCGAGCAGCAGCTCGCCGCCCATCAAGGACACATAGCGCGAGGCGATGGCCAGACCGAGGCCGGCGCCGGCGCCGAGCCGCACGCCGGCGAGGCCCTGCGTCCAGCGCTGGCGCAGGCTCTCGCGCTGGCCCGCGTCGAGGCCCGGGCCCGAGTCGACGACGCGGATGTCGACCCGCGCCGCCTGCCGCTCGACCTCGACCGTCAGCATCGACGGCGCGCCGCCCTTGCCATAGCGCAGCGCGTTGTCGATCAGGTTGGCGAGCACGCCTTCGAGCAGCACCGGCGCGGCACGGACCGTGGTCGCCTCGTCGAGACCCGCGGCGCCGAGGTCGACGCCCTCGACATCGGCGCGCGGCACGAAGGCGAGCAACATGCGCCGCACCAACTCGTCGACGCGCACCGGCTCGAGCTTGATGCTGTCGCGCGCCTCGTCGGCGAGGGCCAGCGCGAGCAGCTGCTCGACGAGCCGGCTCGCCCGCTCTTCGCTCGTGGCGATGCTTTGCAGCTGCTGGCGCCAGATCGCCGCGTCGTCGCGGGCCAGCCCGTACTCGGCCAGGGCGCGGATGCCGGCGAGCGGCGTGCGCAGCTCGTGCGCCACGCTGCCGGCGAACTCGCGCTGCGCCTGCACGCCGCCATCGATGCGTGAAAGCAGGGCGTTGACGGCATCGCGCAGGCGCTGCACGTCGTCGGACTGCGGCTGCAGCACGATCGGGTCGAGATCGCTGGAGTGGCGGCGATCGAGCTCGTGGTGCAGATGGCGCAGCGGCTCGAGCTCGCGGCTGATCTGGCGGCCGAGGTAGACGCCGAGCAGGAGGAGCAGCGCGACCTGCGGCGCGATCGAGCGCACCAGCAGGCCGCTCAGCAGCGTGGCGCGGCTGCGCGTGGTCTGGCCGATGATGACGCTGAACGGCCGCGTGCCCTCGGTGTTGAGGCGGGCGATGCGCAGCGTCGCGCCGTCGAGGGCGCCGTCCCAGAACGCGGTGCCGCGGTTGTCGCCGAGCGTCGACAAGGGCAGCTGCGGCGTGCCGGCGATGAGCTTTCGGTCGCTGCCGTAGATGGCGAAATATTCCTTCTCGTCGCGATCGAAGAGCACGTTGTCGATCTCGTGCTCCGACAGGTTGAGGATCAGCGTGCCGTCGCGCTCGACGACGTTGGCGGCAATGGCATAGGCGTCGTCGAGCATGGCGCGGTCGAAGGCGCGGCCGGCCAGCTCCCACGACAGATAGAAGGCGACCGCGCTGCCTACCGACCAGGTCGCGGCCAGCGGCAGCAGCACGCGCCAGAGCATGCGCGAGCGCAGCGTCGGCGGTCGCGGGGGCGCCGTCACGACACGCCTCGTTCGACTTCGATCAGGTAGCCGAGGCCGCGCAGCGTGCGAATCGTCGCGCCGCTGCCGACCAGCTTCTTGCGCAAGCGCGATACGAAGGCCTCGAGCGCGTTGTCGCCGAGATGGTCGTCGAAGCCGGAGAGCTTTTCCGAAAGCGTCTTCTTGCTCAGGACGCGGCCCGGCGGCGTTACCAGCGCCATAAGCACGGCATGCTCGCGCGCCGGCAGCTCGAGCTCGCCGACGGCGCCCTGGGCCGAGACGAAGAAGCGGCCGGCGGCGCGGTCGAGACGCAGGCCGCCGACTTCGACCGACGCTTCGGCGCCGTTGGCGCGACGCCCGAGGGCGCGCAGCCGCGCTGCCAGCTCGGCCAGCTCGAAGGGCTTGCCGAGGTAGTCGTCGGCGCCGGCATCGAGGCCGGCGATGCGCTCGTCGGTGCGGTTGCGCGCCGTCAGCACGAGCACGGCGGCGCGGTCGCCGCGCGCCCGCGCCGCGCGCAAGGCGGCCAAGCCGCTACCGTCGGGCAGGTTGAGGTCGAGGACGACGGCGTCGAAGGGCTGCACCGACCAGATGTGGCTGGCGTCGGCAAGCGTCGCGGCGCTGTCGACGTGGTTGCCCGCGTCTTCGAGGCTCTGCCGCACGACCTGGTGCAGAACGGCGTCGTCTTCGACGAGGAGGATTCGCATCGGCTCGCCGCAGTCAGGTGCTGGTCAGGCGTGGCGTGGGATAACCACCGCTCGAGGATACGTCAGGCTCGATGTGCGCGGCGCGCGCTACCGGAACCGGCGGTCCCAAGACACCACATCGCTCTCGCCCATGAACATCGAAGTCTTCGACGATATCGCTCGCGTCCTGCACGAAAAATTCAACGTCGACGCCGCCCAGTTGCGCCCCGAGACCACGCTCGAAAGCCTGGGTCTCGATTCGCTGACCCTGATGGAATTCGTGTTCGCCGTCGAGGACCGTTTCTCGGTGCGCGTTCCGGAAGAAAAGCTCGATCCGCGCCAGGCCGGCATCACGCTCGAGCATCTGACCGAGGTGCTCGAGGCCGAGATCGCCGCCCCACGCAGCGTCGCGCAGGCGGCCTGAGCGGCCCCATGCGCACACTTCGCGTCACGCACGACGCGGCCTCGCCGTGCTGATCGAACGCCTGCCGCCGGCCTGGACGGTGCTCTGCGACTTCGACGGCACGATCTCGCTGCACGACTTGACCGACGCACTGCTCGCCCGCTTCGCCCGCCCCGGCTGGCAGTCGCTGGAAGAGGATTGGCGGGCCGGCCGGATCAGCTCGCGCCAATGCATGGCGGGCCAGATCGCGCTGCTCGACTGCGGCCGCGAGGAGCTCGAGGCGTTCGTCGCCGAGGCCGAGATCGACGCCGGCTTCAAGGCCTTCGTTGCCGCGCTTCGCGAGGAAGGCGTGCCCTTGCGCATCGTCAGCGACGGGCTCGACCACGCGATCCGCTCGGTGCTCATGCGTCACGGCATCTCCGGCGTGCCGGTCGCGGCGAGCCATCTCGTGCAGGCCGGCGAGCGGTCGTGGCGACTCGAGTTTCCGCAGGCCCGCGACGACTGCGCGAGCGCCGGGGCGACCTGCAAATGCGCCTTTGCCGAGGCGCCGCAAGGCATGCCCGCGCCGGCGGTGTTGATGATCGGCGACGGCGCTTCCGACTTCTGCGCCGCGGCGCGCGCCGACCTGACCTTTGCGCGCGGCGAGCTGCTCGCGCATTGCGTCGAGCGCGGCCTGCCGCACCATGCCGTCGCCGACTTCGGCGAGGCGATGCGCCTCTGGAACCTGTTGCGCTCCGCACGGCGCGCCGAAACGATCGATGACAAGGAGCTCGCCCATGGGTGCTGATGACCTGCTGGCCGACGAGGCCCGCTACTGTTCTTTCGGAGACACGGTTCACTACGTCGAGCCGCCCAAGGTGTTCGAGTCCTGCGCCGGCAGCTACCTTTTCGATGCACACGGTGTGCCCTATCTGGACCTGCAGATGTGGTACTCGGCGGTGAACTTCGGCTATGCCAACCCGCGCCTGGCGGCGGTGATGAAGCGCCAGCTCGACACCTTGCCGCAGCTCGCCAGCCAGTATCTGCATCCGACCAAGATCGAGCTCGCCAAGGCGATCGCCGAGGACGCGCAGCGCAAGTGGGACAAGAAGGGCCGCGTTCACTTCAACGTCGGCGGCGCCCAGTCGATCGAGGACTCCCTGAAGCTCGTGCGCAACGCCTGCGAGGGCAAGAGCTTGATGTTCGCCTTCGAGGGCGGCTACCACGGCCGCACGCTCGGCGCCTCGGCGATCACCTCGAGCTACCGCTACCGGCGCCGCTTCGGCCACTTCGGCGAGCGCGCCCATTTCGTGCCCTTTCCGTACCACTTCCGCGGCCCGAAAGGCATGGACAAGGAGGAATACGGTGAGCAGTGCGTGCGCGACTTCGCCCGGCTGTTCGAAACCGAATACCACGGCGTCTGGGACGCCAAGGCCAGGCAGTGCGAGTACGCCGCCTTCTACGTCGAGCCGGTGCAGGGCACCGGCGGCTACGTCATCCCGCCGAAGAACTTCTTCACCGGCCTCAAGAAGGTGCTCGACCAGCACGGCGTGCTGCTTGTCGTCGACGAGATCCAGATGGGGTTCTTCCGGACCGGCAAGCTCTGGGGCATCGAGCACTTCGGCGTCGTGCCCGACGTGCTGGTGTTCGGCAAGGCGCTGACCAACGGCCTCAATCCGCTGGCGGGCCTCTGGGCGCGCGAGGAGCTGATCAACCCGACGGTCTTTCCGCCCGGTTCGACGCACTCGACCTTCGCCTCGAATCCGCTCGGCACCGCGGTCGGGCTGGAGACCATGAAGATGCTCGCCGAAGCCGACTACGAATCGATGGTCATGGCCAGCGGCGCGCACTTTCTCGAAGGTCTCCGGCATCTGCAGCGCCGCCATGCCGAGATCGGCGACGTCGACGGCCTCGGCCTCGCCCTGCGCGCCGAAATCTGCGAGGCCGACGGATTCACGCCCAACAAGCGCCTCGTCGACCGCATGGTCGAGATCGGCCTCTCGGGCGACCTCGACGGACCCGACGGCAAGATGGGGCTGGTACTCGACATCGGCGGCTACTACAAGAACGTCATCACCTTCGCGCCTTCGCTGCACATCACGGGCGAGGAGATCGACCTCGGCCTCGCCCTGCTCGACCAGCTGCTGCGCCGCGCCCGGCGCGAGCTGGCCGGCCTGCCGAAATCGCCGTGACGCGATCGCTCGAATACTGCTGGCGGGCCGGTCGCTCGGGCGTGCTGCTTGTGCATGGCCTCACCGGCACGCCGGTCGAGATGCGCTTCGTCGCGCGGCGCCTGCACGAGCAGGGCTTCACGGTGAGCGCGGTGCAGCTCGCGGGACATTGCGGCGACCGGAGCGACCTGCTCGCCACCGGCTGGCGCGACTGGTACCGCAGCGTCGAGCAGGCGGCGCTTAAGTTGCGTGCCGAGGTCGACCATCTCTTCGTCGCCGGCCTCTCGATGGGTGCGCTGCTGGCGCTCGAGCTCGCCATCGAGCGCCCCGGAGAGGTCGACGGCGTCGGCCTCTACGGCACGACTTTTCGCTACGACGGCTGGGCGATCCCGAAGGTGGCGCGGCTGTCGTTCCTGCTGCCGCTGGCCTGCGCGCTCGGCTACGGCCGCGACCGCCAGTTCATGGAGAGCCATCCCTACGGCATCAAGAACGAGCGCATCCGTGCCTGGATCGTCGGCAGCATGAGTTCGGGCGACAGCGGCGCCGCCGGGCTGCCCGGCAATCCCTTTCCTTCGCTGGCCCAGCTCGTCACCTTGTCGCGGCGCGTGCGCCGTCGTCTGACCCAAGTGCGAACGCCCTGCCTTGTCGTACATTCGACCGACGACGACGTCGCCAGCCTGCACAACGTCGGCGTCATCGAGAGGCGCGTCGCCGGGCCGGTCGAGAAGGTGCTGCTCGACGACAGCTATCACATGGTCTCGGTCGACCAGCAGCGCGACTTGGTCGCCGACCGCTCGGCGGAATTCTTCTCCCGGATCGCGGCGACGGCATCACGACCAGGGTCCGCCCACGCCAGATGCGTGCGCGCATGACTCAGTAGACGCCCGGTATCCATGCGCAGGGCGCAGCCATAGCATTCGCCGTGGCGAACCAGCCCAGCCCGGAGAGCGCATGAAACCGATCCGCCAATACAACAAGGACCGCGTCAGTGGCGTCGTCCTGCTGGTGCTCGGCCTGGCCATCATGGCCCAGGGACTCGAATACCGCATGGGCGCGTTGACGCGCATGGGCGCCGGCTTCGTGCCGGTCGTGCTCGGCGTCCTGCTCGCGCTCGTCGGCGTGGCGATCTGGATCACCGCCGAGCCGGGCGACTTCGGCACCGCCAAGAGCATGCCGACCGAATGGCGCGGCTGGCTCTGCGTGCTCGGCGGCGTGTTTGCCTTCGTCGTCTTCGGACAGTACGGCGGCCTGGTGCCGGCGAGCTTCATCTCGGTCTTCATCGCCGCCATGGGCGACCGCGGCAACAGCGTGCGCACCTCGGCCCTGCTCGCCGCCGGCATCACCGCCGCCGGCGTGCTCATCTTCATCTACGGGCTGGGCATGACCTTTCCTCTCTTCACCTGGGGCTGACGCCATGGGACAAGCACTGCACGACCTGTGGTACGGCTTCGGCGTGGCGCTGATGCCGAATCACCTGATGTGGTCGGTCTTCGGCGTATTGCTCGGCAACCTGATCGGCGTGCTGCCCGGCATGGGCGCGCTGACGGCGATCTCGATGCTGCTGCCGCTGACCTACGTCATCGCCCCGGTGCCGGCGATCCTGATGCTGGCCGGTATCTTCTACGGCTCGATGTACGGCGGCGCGATCGGCGCCATCCTGCTCAACCTGCCGAGCCATCCGCCGCATGCCGTGACCTGCATCGACGGCTACCCGATGACGCAGCAGGGGCGCGGCGGCGCGGCGCTCGGCGTGACGATGATGGCGTCGTTCTTCGCCGCCTCGGTCGGCATTCTGATCATGATCTTCATGTCGCCGGTGCTCGAGGTCGTGGCCTTCAAGTTCGGGCCGACCGAGATCAGCGCCATCATGCTGCTCGGCCTGCTCGCCGGCGCCACCATGTCGCGCGGCTCGCCGCT
>JANXWR010000349.1 GCA_025351025.1 Burkholderiales bacterium
CTTGAGGCCTGCGAACTCGCTGGTGAACGCTTCCTCCAGCGTCTTCTTCATCTCGGCGACGCGATAGGTGTGCACGGTGCGCATCCACTGCACGCCGAGGCCCTTCAGCGTCGACTCGATCGTCGTGTTGCGGTCGACGAGGCTTTGCTGCCGGTCGGGTGCGCGTGCCTTCTCTTCCTCGTCGGGCGTCGAGATGATGTCCTGCGTGCCGGTCGCCGAGGTGTAGCCGTTCTTCATGATCAGCAGCACCGAGTCGTCGCCGTTGAAGAGCGAGGACTGCACGCCGGTGAGCAGGCCGTTGTGCCAGAAGCCGCCGTCGCCCATGATCGAGAGCACGCGCCGCTTCATCATCGGCGCGACGCCGGCGCTCGAGGCAAGGCTCATGCCGTAGCCGAGGATCGAGTGGCCCGTCGAGAACGGCTCGAAGGTGGCGAGCGCGTGGCAGCCGATGTCGGCAGCGACGTGCACGGGGCCGACCTCCTGCTGCGCCAGCTTCAGCGCCGCGAACACCGGCCGCTCGGGGCAGCCGATGCAAAAGCCCGGCGGCCGCGCCGGCAAGGCCTGGCCGAGCGCCTTGGCGACGTCGGCGCGACGCTGCGCGTTGCCGGCGAGCCAGTCGCGCGCGGCCGCGGTCTCGACCTCGGGCAGATGCCGTTTGACGAAAGCGGCGAGGCCGGCGACCAGCACCTCGACCGTGTATTCGCCAGCCAACTGCAGCAGGTCCTTGCCGTGCAGCGCGGTGGTGACGCCGGCGCGATGCAGAGCCGCCAGGATGTCGCGCTCGATGTATTCCGGCTGCCCTTCCTCGACGACGAGGACGGCGCGCTTGCCTTTGCAGAACGCCGAGATCTCCTCCGGCACGATCGGGAAGGTGACGTTGAGCACCAGTATCGGCAAGGCGCTCTCGCCGAAGGCGTCGGCCAGGCCGAGCTGCTGCAGCGCACGCACCAGCGTGTTCGTGAGTCCGCCCTGGACGATCAGCCCGACCTCGGGACGCTTGCCCTCTCGGTGCTCGTTGAGCGCGTTCGCGACGATGTAGCGCCGCGCCGCCGGAATCCGCTCGCCGCTCTTCAGCTTCTCGTGGCCGAAGGTGACCGGCGGATGGGCGAGACGCGTGTAGTCGAAGCGCGCCGGCTCGGCCATCGTCGCCACCGTCGAGACGCTCGGCGAGACGTTGTCCTTGCAGACGAAGCTGCCGCGCACGTGGCAGGCGCGGATGCGCAGCTCGAGCATGGCCGGCATGTTCGACGCCTCAGAGAGCCGGAACGCGTGCTCGACGATGTCGACCATGTGACCGAGCTCGGGCCGCGGGTCGAGCATCAGCATCGACGACTTCATCGCGTAGGCGTGGGTGCGCTCCTGGATCACGCTCGCGCCCTCGCCGTAGTCCTCGCCCACGACGATCAGGGCGCCGCCCCTGACGCCGGGCGACGACAGGTTCGAGAGCGCGTCGGCGGCGACGTTGGTGCCGACGATCGACTTCCAGGTCACCGCGCCGCGCAGCGGATAGTGGATCGAGGCGCCGAGCATCGCCGCTGCCGACGCCTCGTTGGCGCAGGCCTCGACGTGCACGCCCAGCTCCTTCATGTAGGGCTCGGCCTGGACCATGACGTCGAGCAGGTGCGAGACCGGCGCGCCCTGGTAGCCGCCGACATAGGCCACGCCCGATTGCAGCAAGCCCTTGGTGATGGCGAGGATGCCTTCGCCATGGAAGACCTGGCCGGCGCCCAGGCGCAGCAGCTCGACTTCCTTGCTGAAAGAAACTTCCAAGGGCTGTCTCCGCGCGCCTCGCGTGCGCTGGCGCGCCGCATGTCGTATGTTGCCGCGTAGCTTATCGGCGCGGGACCGCTTCGGCCATTGGCAAAACGTACTAAGTACTATTCGCGGCATGCATATCCGGGACCTCGACCTCAACCTGATCCGCGTCTTCGACGCCGTCTATCGGCAGCGCAGCGTCAGCCGTGCCGCCGAGGCGCTCGGCCTGTCGCAGCCGGCGGTGAGCCAGGCGCTGACGCGGCTGCGCCTGCTCATCAAGGACGCGCTCTTCATCCGCGCCGCCGGCGGCGTGCAGCCGACCGCCGCCGCCGAGGCGCTCGCCCACTCGGTTCAGCAGGCGATGCTGCTGCTCGAGCAGGGCTTGCATGCCTTGGCCAGCTTCGATCCGGCCGAGGCGCGGCGCACCTTCCGGATCCACATGAGCGACATCGGCGAGGCCGAGTTCCTGCCCGGGCTGATGCGGCGCGTGCGCGTCGCCGCGCCGGGCGTGCGCATCGAGACGCACCAGCTCGACTACGCGCAGATCGAAGAAGCCCTCGACGCCGGCAAGATCGACGTCGCCTTCGGCTACCTGCCCGGCGTCGAGAAGACCGTGCAGCAGCGCCTCTTCATGGAGCGCTACGTCGTGCTGGCGCGCGCCGACCATCCGGTGCTCACGGCGCGGCCTTCGCAGGGCGTGCTCGAGCGGCTCGACTTCGTGGTCGTGCGGCATCACACCGAGACGGCGAAGGTGCTGGACCGGCTCTCGCTCTCGGCCAAGGTCAGGCTCAGCATCCCGCATTTCATGGTCATTCCGGCGATCGTCGGCGCCACCGATCTGGCGGTCGTGCTGCCGCTGCGCATCGCGCGCAAGTTCGCTCAGGGCGGGCGCTTTCGCATCGCCCGGCCGCGCTGGTCGATCGGTGAGATTCCGATCGCCCTGCACTGGAGCCGGCGCGCCGAGGGCGACCCCGGCGTGCGCTGGCTGCGCCGGCTCGCCATCGACTTGTTTCGGGAGCCGGCGCGGCGCGGCGAAAACGGGGATTGAAGCCGCCGCCCGCATGCCCACATGCGGCCGATGCCGCTGCGCCTCTTTTCTTTCGTGTTGTATGGCTACGTCGTCTGGCGCATCGCCCCGGCGCTGGGGGCGGTCTGGATGAGCGCGGCCTTCGCCGCCGTCCTCGCTGCCTCTTTCCTGACCCTGCCGTTCGCGTTCCAGGCGCGGCGCGCGCGGCCGGTGCGGACCGTCGATCGCATGCTCGCCTGGAGCGGGCTGATCGGCATGGGCCTCTTCTCATCGCTGTTCGTATTGACCTTTTTTCGCGACCTGGGCTTGCTCGCCGCGGCCTTGATCGGCGTCGTCGCGCCCGGCAGCGTGCCGATGCCGACGCTGGTGCTCTTCAGCGCGTGCGCCGTGCCGCTGATCGCTGCGGTGGTGACGCTGCTCGGCTTCGTCAACGCGCGGCGGACAGCGGCGGTCGTCCGCGTCGACGTGCCGGTGCTCGACCTGCCGCCCGCGCTTGACGGTTTTCGCATCGTCCAGATCAGCGACATCCACGTCGGCCCGACCATCAAGCGGCCCTACGTCGAGGCGGTGGTCGGGGCGGTGAACACGCTCGATGCCGACCTCGTCGCGGTCACGGGTGACCTCGTCGACGGCTCGGTGCGCGAGCTGGCGGAGCACGTCGCGCCGCTGGCCGGGCTGCGCTCGCGCGAAGGCACCTTCTTCGTCACCGGCAACCACGAGTACTACTCGGGCGCGGCGGCCTGGGTCGGCGAGCTGCGCCGGCTCGGCATCACCGTGCTGATGAACGAGCACGTCGTGCTGCGCCGCGGCGACGCCGCGATCGTCGTTGC
>JANXWR010000353.1 GCA_025351025.1 Burkholderiales bacterium
CGACTCGCGAAAGCCGGCCCGTCATGCCGAGCACGACCTGCGCGCCGGCGATGTCGAGCACCGCGAGCGGCGGCCCGCCGGTGGCGACGCTGCCGGCGACGCGCAGGCTGGCGCGTCCGCCGGCCGCCTGCACGCGGACCGTGCCGGCGTCGAGGCCGTCATGGCCAAGGCGACGCGCTGCCTCGGCATTGAGAAACACGGCCGAAGGGTCGAGCATGGCGTAGCGATCCGCTGCCTTGTCCGGCCGCGGCAGCAGCGCAGGAGAGACGGACGCCACGACCAGCGCATCGATGCCGACGATGCGCAGCGGCACGCGCTTGCCGGCGGCATCGAAGGCGTAGCTGTCGGCCTCGACGATCGGGCTCGCGACGGCGACACCCTCGTGCTTGGCGACGCGTGCGTAGAGCGCCTCGTCGAAGCCGGCCTGCGCGCCGACGATCTCGAGGTCGGGTTCGCCGTTGACGGCGCGCACCGCGGCGCTGAACTCGGCCAGCGCCGAGGCGTTGATGAGGTGGACCGAGAAGGCGAGGGCGACGCCGAGCGTCACCGCGAACAGCGCTGCGCCGTTGCGCCACGGGTGGTGGCGCAGCTCGGGCCAGGAGAGCTTGCGCAGCAGGGTGAGCATCGCTGGCGGAACTGGGTGTCGTGAGGCGACCTGCCTCAGAAGCTGTGAAAGAAACCGTAGCGAGCGGCCCGAGGTTGCGACGAGAAGCGCAGCCGTACGAGTAGTACGGCGAGCATCGCAATCGCAAGATCGGGTCGCGCAGTAGGTTTATTCACAGCTTCTCAGGCGACGATGCCTTCGGGCGTGAGCGTCATGGCGCGGTCGGCGCGTGCCGCGGCGGCGCGCGAATGCGTGACCAGGACGCAGGCCGCGCGCTGCTCGCGCACCTGCTCGGCGAGCAGGCTCATGACGCGGTCGGCGGTCACCGGATCGAGGTTGCCGGTCGGCTCGTCGGCGAGGATGAGCTGCGGCCGGTGCACCAACGCGCGCGCGATCGCGACCCGTTGCAGCTGGCCGCCGGAGAGCGTCTGCGGCAGGCGCGCATCGAATCCGGCCAGCCCGACCGCGCCGAGCATGGCGCGCACGCGCGCGTCGTCGGGCCTGCCCTGCAGCAGCAGCGGCAGGCCGACGTTGGCGGCGACCGTGAGATGCGGCAGGACGTGAAAGGCCTGGAAGACGAAGCCGAGATGCTCGCGACGAAACACCGCCTGCGCCGGCTCGGCCAGTGCATGGATCTCGGTGCCGGCGATGCGCACCGTGCCGGCGTCGATGCCGTCGAGTCCGGCGATGCAGTTGAGCAGCGTCGACTTGCCGACCCCCGATTCGCCGAGGATGGCGACGAACTCGCCGGCGGCGACGGCGAGGTCGACGTTCGCGAACACCGGCGCGTCGCCGTAGCGCTTGGCAAGCGAGGCGATCTCGAGCAAGGCCATGATGTCCTCGCTCAGAGCTCGAGCAGGCGCCGCGCCGTGCGAACGACCTGCAGGGCAGCGTCGGGCGCATCGGCGGCGACGACCTGCCGCTCCGGCATGGCGCGCAACCAGGTGAGCTGGCGCTTGGCGAGCTGGCGCGTCGCCGCGCTGCCGGTTCCGGGCAGCGAAGACAGGTCGTTCGCATCGAGCGCCGCCCAGGCCTGTCGATAGCCGACCGCGCGCATCGAGGGCAGCTCCGGATGCAGGTCGCCGCGTGCGCGCAGCGCGCGCACCTCGTCGACGAGGCCGGCGTCGAGCATGGCGCGGAAGCGCGCGTCGATGCGGGCGTGCAGCCAGCCGCGCTCGACGGGCTCGAGGGCGATCAGCGGCGGCGGCTCGGCGCTTGCCTTGACGGTGTGCCACGCGGAAAGCGGCCGGCCGCTGACGCGATGCACCTCGAGCGCGCGCTGGATGCGCTGCGCGTCGTTGGGCGAGAGCCGCGCGGCCGTCGCCGCGTCGACCTTGGCCAGCTCGGCGTGCAGCGCCGGCCAGCCTTCGCGCGCGGCCTCTCTGTCGATCGCGGCGCGGATGGCGGCGTCGGCGGCCGGCATCTCGTCGAGACCGTCGAACAGCGCCTTGAAGTAGAGCATCGTACCGCCGACGAGCAGCGGCAATGCGCCGCGCGCCTTGATGCCGGCGATGGCGCGCGTCGCGTCGGCGGCGAAGCGCGCCGCCGAGTAGCGCTCGCCTGGATCGATCAGGTCGATCAGGTGATGCGGCACGGCCGCGCGCTCGGCGGCGCTGGCCTTGGCGGTGCCGATGTCCATGCCGCGATAGACCTGCGCCGAATCGACGCTGACGATCTCGACGCGCAGCTCCGGTGCCAGCTGTTCGGCAAGCGCCATCGCCGCGCCGCTTTTGCCCGAGGCCGTCGGGCCGGCGATGCACAGCGTGCCGGAGAGGCTGGCGCGCGTGGCCGGGGCGTGCTTCACGCGAGCTGCGTTTCGACGAGGGCGGGCAGCCTCAGCGACGGTTCTCCGTGCCGCTGCACGAGCGTCCATGCCACCGCGGCGAGCGCGACGCTGAAGGCGCCGATGCAAAGCGTCAGCGGATGGACGGTCGCGTGCGCGCCGGCCAGGCTGAGCAGCGCCGTGCTCGCGCCTCCGGCCAGGCTGAATACCGCGCCTCGCCCGACGGCGCCGCGCAGGCCATGTCGACGCAGCAGGCGCCGGCACCGGAAGGTGCAGCCCGAGAGCAGCGCCCAGGCGCGAAAGGTCGGATCGGAGCAGACCTCGATCCAGGTGCGAACGATGGCGGCGGGCCGAGTCGCGTCGCGATCGCGACGCGGCACCGTCTCCTCGAAGCGCAGGGCAACGAAGCCCAGCGTCACGGCGCTGAAGACGGCCAGCGTCAGCAAGGTCGCATGCCAGCCGAAGGCCCCGAGGACGAGACCGCCGACGATCGGCGACAGCACGGCGATGACGCCCAGTCCGGTGAGCGCCTTCGACATCACGCGCGCGCCCGTCTGCGGCTCGTGCAGGTCGCGGACGATTGAGCGTGCGCAGGTCACGGCGGCGGCCATCGCCGCGCCTTGCAGAATGCGCCAGGCGATCAAGGCGGTGATACTGTGGCTCGCCGCGCCGGCCAGGCTGGCCGCGGTGTAGAGCGCCAGGCCGATCAGCAATACCGGCCTTCGGCCGAAGCGGTCCGACAACGGCCCGCAGACGAGCTGGCCGAGACCGAAGCTGATCATCAAGGCCGACTGGGTGAGCTGCGCCGCGGCGATGCTGGTGCCGAGGTCCCGCTGCAGCGTCGGCAGCGCGGGCAGGTAGAGGTCGGCCGTGACCGGCTGGATGCCGAGCAGGAGCGTCAGCAGGACGACGACGGTCGCGGCCGTCATCGGCCGCGGCGCGACGGGGGAACGGGGCATCGGCCGAGGGTAGCAGGTAGGAGCGGGCCGGCCGCGGGACGCGGCGCCGGCCGACAGCGTGTTTCCCACCGTCCAGATGACAGCGCCGCGGCCGCGATCCATACTTCGTCACGAACCGCAGCACTCAAAGGAACGACGTCATGAACATGACCCTCGCCATCGGCCCGCTCGTCTCGTTGATCGCCGGCATCCTGATCCTGGTCGTGCCGCGACTGCTCAACTTCATCGTCGCCATCTACCTGATCATCATCGGCCTGCTCGGTCTGTTCGGCGGCCATCTCAATCTGCACTAGCCGCGACCTTCAGAAGCGCTCGCCGACGCCGAGGTAGCGCCACTGCCCGGTCGGCAGGTTGCCGAGCGCGACGCCGCCGATGCGCACCCGCTTCAGTCCGAGCACCTGCAGGCCGACCTCTTCGCACATGCGGCGGATCTGCCGCTTCTTGCCCTCACGCAGGACGAAGCGCAGCTGATCGTCGTTGAGCCACTCCACCTCGGCCGGCCGCAGGGCTTCGCCGTCGAGCACCAGGCCGTGGCGGAGCAGCGCCAGCTTGTCCGGCGCGAGCGGCGCGCCGGTCTTGCTCGCGACGCGCACCAAGTATTCCTTTTCGACCTCGCCGCCTTCACCGACCAGCTGCTTGGCGACGCGGCCGTCCTGCGTCAGCACGAGCAGGCCGACCGAATCGATGTCGAGCCGGCCAGCCGGCACCAGGCTCTTCAGGTGCTGCGGCTTGAAGTGCGTGGGCGAGCGGTCCTCGCGCCATT
>JANXWR010000357.1 GCA_025351025.1 Burkholderiales bacterium
ATGAAGATCAGGTTGTCGAGCTTCTCGCGCGAGGCCAGGCCGATCGCGCCGAGCGACTCGGGCTCGTCCATCTCGCCGTCGCCGCAGAAGACCCAGACCTTGCGGTTCTCGGTGTTGGCGATGCCGCGCGCATGCAGGTACTTGAGAAAGCGCGCCTGGTAGATCGCCATCAGCGGGCCGAGGCCCATCGAGACGGTGGGGAACTGCCAGAACTCGGGCATCAGCTTCGGATGCGGATAGCTCGAGATGCCCTTGCCGTCGACCTCCTGGCGAAAGTTGAGGAGTTGCTCTTCGCTGAGCCGCCCTTCCATGAAGGCGCGCGCGTAGACGCCAGGCGACGAGTGGCCCTGGATGTAGAGCAGGTCGCCGCCGTGGTCGGCCGTCTCGGCATGCCAGAAGTGGTTGAAGCCGGTGCCGAACATCGTCGCCAGCGAGGCAAAGCTCGAGATGTGGCCGCCGAGGTCGCCGCCGTCGGCCGGGTGCAGGCGATTCGCCTTGACGACCATCGCCATCGCGTTCCAGCGCATGTAGGCGCGCAGGCGCTCCTCGATCTCGATGTTGCCTGGACTGCGCTCTTCCTGGTCGGTCGGGATCGTGTTGACGTAGGCGGTGTTGGCCGAGAACGGGACGTCGATGCCGGCCTGCCGGGCATGGTCGATCAATTGCTCGAGCAGGAAGTGGGCACGCTCGCCGCCCTCGGACGAGATGACCGCCGATAACGCGTCCAGCCACTCTCGGGTTTCGACGGCGTCGGCGTCATTCGAGGCCGCGCCGGAAATGGGCTCGGGAAGGGCTGACATGGGCGTCTCCGGAGTCGTTGTTTTCTCTGTGCGCGAGTGTCGCACAAGATTGCATACTTCCGCATCATGCGACACGGTTTCATATTGTGGTATTGCAAAGCGCCAGTTCTCAATGACAACCCCCTCGGTCAAGCCTCGGGGCGGGCATCGATAATCGCGACATGCAGCGAGCCGTGGCGGCGACGACGAATGTTCCATCGCGACCGACCCGAACCTGGGCCGAGCGCGTATTCGGCCGCTGGTGGCGGCGCCAGTCGGCGGCCCGCCAGGACCGCTACGCGACGCTCGGGCCGCTCGCCTCGGTGCTGCTCTTCCTCGCCGCGATCATCTCGGCCTTCTGGTATCTGCGCAACGAGGAATTCCAGCGCGAGCAGGAGGCGGTGCGGCGCGACACCGAGGTCGCCCAGCAGCAGTTGCGGCTGCGCCTGATCGACAACCACGAGCAGCTCGTGCGCATGGCGCGCGACCTCGTCACGCACACGATCGATCGCGACGGCTTCCTGGTCCAGGCATCGACCTTCACGCGCGAGCGTCCGGAGACGACCAACCTGATCTGGATCGGCGCCTCGCGCGCCAGCATCGCGGCGTACTCGGGCACCAGCTTTCCGCCCGAGACCGGCATCAGCGGCATCGACACGCCGGCCTCGCTGCCGGTCGAGAACTCGGGCACCGAGCCCGAGGCCGCGTTCAAGCGCGGCCGCGAGACGCGCCAGACCGTGTACTCGCGGCCGTTCAACGACAGCTTCGGCAATCCCGTCTTCCAGGTGCTGATCCCGCTCGTCGATCGCGGCGGCTTCAATGGCGCGCTGATCGCCGAATATTCGGTCGAGCGCCTGCTGCGCTACTATGTGCCGACCGAGGTCTCGCGCCGGCATGCGATCACCTTGCTCGACGCGCAGAACCGTTCCCTCGCCAGCACCGTGATGACGGTGCCGGGCAGTGCGGCGACGCGGCCGTCGATCGTCTTCCAGCTACCGGTGGCACCAGCGGAAAACGGCCTGGTACTGCGCGCCCAGGGCTACCGCACTTCCGTCGGCCTGATCAGCAATACGCTGTTCTGGATGGTCATGGCGCTCTCGGCGCTGACCGTCTGGATGCTGCTCGGCACCTGGCGCCACATGCGGCGTCGGCTGCAGATGCAGGCGGCGCTCGTCTCCGAAACAAACTTTCGCCGGGCCATGGAGAACTCGATGCTGACCGGCATGCGCGCCATGGACATGGAAGGCCGCATCAGCTACGTCAACCCGGCGTTCTGCGCCATGACCGGCTTCAGCGAGGCCGACCTGATCGGCCAGACGCCGCCCTTTCCGCACTGGCCGCGCGACCGCCTCGACGAGAACGCGCGCCTGCTCGAGCAGGAGCTGCACGGCAAGAGCCCGAGCGGCGGCATCGAGGTCAAGGTGATGAGGAAGGACGGCTCGATCTTCGA
>JANXWR010000389.1 GCA_025351025.1 Burkholderiales bacterium
GGACTCGATCGAGCTGGCGCGCTGCATCGGCAAGACGCCCGACGACCTGAGCGGCGCGCTCGAGGCCTACGAAGCGGTGCGCAGCATCGAGGTGCTGAAGATCCAGAACGCGGCGCGCAACTCGACCGAGTGGTTCGAGCATGTCGACCGCTACGTCAACCTGCCGCCCGAGCAGTTCGCCTATTCGCTGCTCACGCGCAGCCAGCGCATCAGCCACGAGAACCTGCGCCTGCGCGACAAGGGCTATGTCGAGGACTATGAGGACTGGATCGCCGAGCGCGCGGAGGAACAGAGCGCCGCGGCAGCCGCGGCCTGGCCCGCGGAGGGGCCAGGCCCTCGCCAGCCACGGTCCGCGCGCAGGCGCGGCCCGAGCGCGGGCTCGGTCCCACCCATGCTTACGCCCTTCACCTTGCGCGGCGCGACGCTGAAGAACCGCGTCGTCGTCTCGCCGATGGCGCAGTACTCTGCCGTCGACGGAATCGTCGGCGACTTTCACCTCGTGCACCTCGGCGCGCGCGCCATGGGCGGCGCCGGCATGGTCGTCGCCGAGATGACCTGCCCGACCGCCGAGGCCCGCATCACGCCCGGCTGCCCGGGCCTGTGGAACACGGCGCAGCGCGACGCCTGGAAGCGCATCGTCGATTTCGTGCACGCCAACAGCGAGGCAAAGATCGCGATGCAGCTCGGCCACGCCGGCGCCAAGGGCTCGACCCGCGTGCCGTGGGAAGGCGAAGACCTGCCGCTCGAATCGGGCAACTGGCCGCTCATCTCGGCCTCGCCGCAGCAGTACCTCGACGGCACCAGCGACTGGTCGGCGGCGATGACGCGCGCCGACATGGACCGCGTGCGCGACGACTTCGTGCGCTCGACCCGGCTCGCCGCCGAAGCCGGCTTCGACTGGCTCGAGCTGCACTGCGCGCACGGCTACCTGCTCTCGTCGTTCATCTCGCCGCTCACCAACCAGCGCACCGACGAATACGGCGGCTCGCTCGCCAATCGCTTGCGCTATCCGCTCGAGGTCTTTCATGCGATGCGCGCGGTCTGGCCGAAGGACTTGCCGATTTCGATCCGCATCTCGGCGCACGACTGGGTCGAAGGCGGCATCACGCCCGACGACGCGGTCGAGATCGCGCGCGCCTTCAAGGCCGCCGGCGCCGACCTCATCGACTGTTCGTCGGGGCAGGTGAGCAAGCTGCAGAAGCCCGTCTACGGCCGGATGTACCAGACGCCGTTCGCCGATCGCATCAGGAACGAAGCTGGCATCGCGACGATTGCCGTCGGTGCGATCTCCGAGGCCGATCACGTCAACAGCATCATCGCCGCCGGCCGCGCCGACCTGTGCGCCGTCGCCCGGCCGCACCTGGCCAATCCGTCGTGGACGCTGCTCGAGTCGGCGCGCATCGGCTACACCGACGTCGAGTGGCCCAAGCAGTACCGCTCGGCGAAGACGCAGCTCGAGCGCAACCTCGAGCGCGAGCGGCAGATGGCGGCGCAGGGCGCGGGACTCAGCGCGATCGAGCAGGCCAACCGCGCCCTCGGCGTTTGATCGGCGAAGGACCTTCGGCATGAAACAGAACGACCCGTCGCACGTGCTGCTCGAAGATGCGCAGGAGCTCGGCCACGAGGCGCGCGCCGGCCGCGGCGACCACGCGGCGCTGCGCCTCTGGCTGCGCATGCTGGCGAGCACGACGCAGATCGAGGCCGAGATCCGTCGGCGCCTGCGCGATCGCTTCGACATCTCGCTGGCCCGCTTCGACTACATGGCGCAGCTCTATCGCTACAAGGACGGCATGAAGATGCGCGAGCTGTCGCGCTACCTCATGGTCACCGGCGGCAACGTCACCGGCCTCACCGACGACCTCGAGAAAGACGGCGCGGTCGTGCGCGAGAACAGCCCCGGCGACCGGCGCGCCTGGATCGTCCGCCTGACGCCGAAGGGCCGGCGTCACTTCGAGACCATGGCGCGCGAGCACGAAGGCTGGATCCTCGAGCTTTTCTCCGGGCTCGACGCCGGCACCGTGCAGCAGCTCTATGCGCAGCTCGGGCGGCTCCGCGTGCACTTGGTCCAGAACGAACAACAAGCCTCCGAGTACCACCCGACATGAGCGATTCACAGGCCAGCCCGCGCGTCGATGCCGCGCTCGAATCCGGCAACCGCAGGCCGCTCGCCGGCTATGCGGCGAAGCACTTCGCGTGGAGCGTTGCCGAGGGCATCGGCCGCATCACGCTGACGAGGCCCGAGCGCAAGAACCCACTCACCTTCGACTCCTACGCCGAGCTGCGCGACCTGTTCGAGCGCATGCGCCACGCCGATGACGTGCATGCCGTCGTCATCACCGGATCGGGCGGCAACTTCTGCTCGGGCGGCGATGTGCACGAGATCATCGGCCCGCTGGTCAAGCTGAAGGCGCCCGAGCTCTTGATGTTCACACGCATGACCGGTGACCTGGTCAAGGCGATGCGCGTCTGCCCGCAGACGATCATCGCCGCGATCGACGGCGTTTGCGCCGGCGCCGGCGCGATCATGGCGATGGCCTCCGACCTGCGCGTCGGCACGGCGCGCAGCAAGACGGCGTTCCTCTTCAACCGCGTCGGCCTCGCCGGCTGCGACATGGGCGCCTGCGCCATGCTGCCGCGCATCGTCGGCCAGGGCCGGGCGAGCGAGCTGCTCTACACCGGCCGCTCGCTCGGCGGCGAGGAGGCCGAACGCTGGGGCTTCCTGAACCGCCTCGTCGATCCGGACCGACTCGACGACGAGGCGATGGCGCTGGCGAAAGACATCGTCGCCGGCCCGACCTTCGCCAACGGCATGACCAAGGCGATGCTGCATCAGGAATGGGCGATGACGATCGAGCAGGCGATCGAGGCCGAAGCGCAGGCGCAGACGATCTGCATGCTGACGCAGGACTTTACGCGCGCCTATGAATCCTTTGCGGCGAAGCAGAAGCCGCGCTTCGAGGGCAACTGAAGTGAGTGACACTGCGTATCTGGACTGGCCGTTCTTCGAGCCGCGGCACGCGGCGCTGGCGCGCGAGCTCGATGCCTGGGCGGCCGAGCACATCAGCGAAGCGCACGGCAAGGACGTCGATGCCGAATGCCGCGCCCTCGTGCGCTCGCTCGGCGGCGCAGGCTGGCTCGGCCACGCCGTCGGCGGGCGCGAGTTCGGTGGCCGCGAAGAGGCGATCGACACGCGCGCCATCTGCCTGATCCGCGAGACGCTGGCCCGACATTCCGGCCTCGCCGACTTCGCTTTCGCCATGCAGGGCCTCGGCTCCGGCGCGATCAGCCTCGCGGGGACTGACGCGCAGAAGCGCGCTTACCTGCTGCGCGTCGCGAAGGGTGAAGCGATCGCCGCGTTCGCGCTCTCCGAGCCCGAAGCCGGCTCCGACGTCGCGGCGATGGCCTGTGCGGCGCGCCTCGACGGCGACCACTACGTGCTCGACGGCGAGAAGACCTGGATCTCGAACGGCGGCATCGCCGACTTCTATGTCGTCTTCGCGCGCACCGCCGATGGTGGACCGACGGCGAGGCGTGGCTCGAAAGGCATCTCGGCCTTCATCGTCGACGCCGATTCGCCCGGCTTCGCGATCGCCGAGCGCATCGAGGTGATCGCGCCGCACCCGCTCGCACGCCTCGCGTTCAAGGGCTGCCGAGTCGCGGCATCGCAGCGCGTTGGCGCCGAAGGCGAAGGCTTCAAGGTTGCGATGCGCACCCTCGACGTGTTTCGCACCTCGGTCGCCGCCGCGTCGCTCGGCTTCGCCCGTCGCGCCCTCGACGAGGCGCTGCATCGCGCCACGACGCGCAAGATGTTCGATGGCGTGCTCGCCGACTTTCAGCTCACGCAGGCCAAGCTGGCGCAGATGGCGCTCACCATCGACAGCGCGGCGCTCCTCACCTACCGCGCCGCCTGGCAGCGCGACCAGGGCAGGAGCGTGACGCGCGAGGCGGCCATGGCCAAGCTCGCCGCCACCGAGGGCGCGCAGCAGGTCATCGACGCGGCCGTCCAGATGTGGGGCGGCCGCGGCGTCGTCAGCGACGAGCCGGTCGAGCGGCTGTACCGCGAGATCCGCGCGCTGCGCATCTACGAAGGCGCGAGCGAGGTGCAGCAACTCATCATCGCCCGCGAGCTGCTCAAGCAGACTCTTCGCTTCGCTCAGAGTGACAAGCCAACCCTGTCATCCTGAGCGCAGCGAAGGATCCGGACCAAGGAACACCATGACGACAAGACCCAACACGCCCCTGCTTCCAGAAGGCTGGCCGCGACCCAAGGGCTACGCCAACGGCGTGGCCGCGACTGGCCGCCAGGTCTACGTCGCCGGCCAGGTCGGCTGGGATCCGCAGGGCGTGTGGAACACCGACGACTTCGCGGCGCAGACGCGCCAGGCGCTCGCCAACATCGCGGCCGTGCTGCACGCGGCCGGCGCCGAGCCGAAGCACATCGTGCGCATGACCTGGTACGTGACGAGCAAGCGCGAATACCTCGATGCCGGCCGCGAGATCGGCAAGGCGTTTCGCGAGATCATCGGTTTCTACGACATCGCCATGACGGCGATCGAGGTCACGGCGCTGATCGAGGATCGCGCCAAGGTCGAGATCGAGGTCACCGCCGTCATCCCCGACTGAACGACAACGCCTTCCGAAAGCGAACTCCATGGCAACCTCCAAGGCCGCGTTCCACTGGGACGACCCGCTTCTTCTCGACCAGCAGCTCAGCGGCGACGAGCGCGCCGTGCGCGACGCGGCGCATGCCTACTGCCAGGAGCGGCTGGCGCCTCGCGTGCTG
Organism: Burkholderiales bacterium; assembly: GCA_025351025.1. GTDB lineage: Bacteria > Pseudomonadota > Gammaproteobacteria > Burkholderiales > Burkholderiaceae_C > Schlegelella_A. The sequence continues at coordinate 4,784 of JANXWR010000389.1, forward strand.
CTGGCGTTTCGCAACGGCACCACCGACACCGCTATCTTTCGGGAGATGGGCGAGCTCGGCCTGCTCGGCTCGACCATCCCCGAGCAGTACGGCGGCGGCGCCATGAACTACGTGTGCTACGGGCTGGTGGCGCGCGAGGTCGAGCGCATCGACTCGGGTTATCGCTCGATGATGAGCGTGCAGTCGTCGCTGGTGATGGTGCCGATCAACGAGTTCGGCAGCGAGGCGCAGAAGCAGAAGTACCTGCCCCAGCTCGCCACCGGCGAATGGATCGGCTGCTTCGGCCTGACCGAGCCGAACCACGGCTCCGACCCGGGCAGCATGGTCACGCGAGCGAAGAAAGTTGCGGGCGGCTATTCGCTGAGCGGCAGCAAGATGTGGATCACCAACTCGCCGATCGCCGACGTGTTCGTGGTCTGGGCCAAGGACGACGAAGGCGCGATCCGCGGCTTCGTGCTCGACAAGGGCGCCAAGGGCCTGAGCACGCCCAAGATCGAGGGCAAGGTTGGGCTGCGCGCCTCGATCACCGGCGAGATCGTCATGGACGAAGTGTTCTGCCCGGAGGAGAACGCCTTTGCCGAGGTGCGCGGACTGAAAGGCCCGTTCACCTGCCTCAACTCGGCTCGCTACGGCATCGCCTGGGGCGCGCTGGGCGCGGCCGAAGACTGCTTCCATCGGGCCCGCCAGTACACGCTCGACCGCAAGCAGTTCGGCAAGCCGCTCGCCGCCAATCAGCTCGTGCAGAAGAAGCTCGCCGACATGCTGACCGACATCGCGCTCGGCCTGCAGGGGTGCCTGCGCCTCGGCCGCATGAAGGACGAAGGGACAGCATCGACCGACCTCACCTCGATCATGAAGCGCAACTCCTGCGGCAAGGCGCTCGAGATCGCCCGCACCGCGCGCGACATGCTCGGCGGCAACGGCATCAGCGACGAGTTCGGCGTGGCGCGCCATCTCGTCAACCTCGAGGTCGTCAACACCTACGAAGGCACGCACGACGTGCATGCCCTGATCCTGGGGCGCGCCATCACCGGGATCGCCGCGTTCTGACCGTGTCGTCATTCTGAGCGCAGCGAAGAATCTCGACCATCGAGACCCCGAGATCCTTCGCTGCGCTCAGGATGACAGGCACTCACGACAACAGCGACCCGCGATGACAGCTACCGCATTGACTCATCAGTTCTGCTACCGGAGCTGACCTGTTGCCTCACGTAATTTGCTACCCGTCGGATTGTCCGGCGGGAGCAGAACAACGTGACGAGGCAAATCAGCATGACAACACGCAAGGAGTTGGTCGACGCACT
>JANXWR010000402.1 GCA_025351025.1 Burkholderiales bacterium
GCCGGCGCCACGCACCGAATAGATGGCGTTGAAACAGCCGCCGTGGCCGATCGTGAGCTTGGGCGTGTCGGTGCGCGGGCGCAGGTACTTGGGCACCTCGATCTGCCGCGCACGCTCGACCATCTGGAACATGAAGGGCAGCCCGGCCACGAAGCCCACCATCGAAACGAACCAGGGCGAGTCGCAGTAGGCGGCAACAAAATCGGCGACACTGGCGTAGCCGTTGATTCGGGCAGCGTACTGCAGGTCGGTCGAAGAAGGATCCTGGTGGCGCTCGCGAAAGCGCAGCTGGGTTTCGTTGGTCCAGGGATCGTCGAAGAGCACGGGAATCTCGACGATTCTGGTTGCCAGCTCGAGCTCTGCCGTTCCGACCTCGGCCTCGATCCCCTGCAGGATCTTCACCATCGCGTCGGGGTGGGTCAGGTCGGGGTCGAAGCGAACCTGGTACGAGGCGTTGGCCGGACAGATCTCGCTGACGCCCGGCACCTTCATCCGCTCTAGTGCCGTCGTGATCGCCATTCCCTTGAAGAAGGCTTCGAGCGACATCTCCTCGGCCAACTCGACGAAGACGTGTTCGTCGCCCCCGGGGGTGTAGCGCGCGGCGCAGATGCTCATGCGGTCGTCTCCATCAGGTCAGCCGGATCGCTGTCCGAGCCAGGCTTCGAGCCAGTTGGTGTCGAATTCTGCCGCTCGGAACTGCGGCTCGTTCATGAGTGCAAGGTGCAAGTCCCTGGTCGTTTTCGGGCCCTCGATCCGAAGCTCACCCAGCGCTCGCTTCATACGTGCGATGGCGGCCGGGCGGTCCTCTGCATGCACGACAAGCTTGGCGAGGAGCGAGTCATAGTACGGTGGAATCGTGTAGCCAGCAAACAGCATGGAGTCCACCCGCACCCCTGGCCCGCCGGGCAGCGTGATCGCGGTCACCTTGCCCGGCGAAGGAAAGAAGTCCTTCGCCGGGTCTTCGGCGTTGATGCGGCATTCGATGGCGGCGCCGCGGATCGCGATGTCGGATTGCTTCAGGCGCAACGGCTTGCCGCCGGCGATCTGGATCATCTCGCGCACCAGGTCGACGCCGGTGATCATCTCCGTCAGCGGGTGCTCGACCTGGATGCGCGTGTTCATCTCGATGAAGAAGAACTCGTGCGATTCGTCGTCGTAGAGGTACTCGAGCGTTCCCGCGCTGCGGTAGCGCACCGACCTGGCCAGACTCACCGCCGAGGTGCAGAGCCGCTCGCGCAGGTCAGCCGTGAGCGCAGGCGACGGGGCTTCCTCAAGGATCTTCTGGCGCCGCCGCTGCAGCGAGCATTCGCGTTCGTAGCAGTGAATGACGTCGGTGCCGTCGCCGAGCACCTGAACTTCGACGTGACGGGCGCGCCGAATGAACCGCTCCAGGTAGACGCTGCCGTCGCCGAAGGCCGCCCGGGCTTCGGTTTGCGCCAGCGCCATCTGCTGGACCAGCTCCGCCTCGGTGGCGGCGACACGGATGCCGCGGCCACCGCCGCCGGCCGCGGCCTTGATCATGACCGGGTAGCCGATCGACGCCGCAACCGCGCCAGCCTGATCGACCGTATCGACCACGCCGACGCTGCCGGGCACCGTCGGCACGCCAGCTTTCTGGGCCGTGTCGCGTGCCAGCGACTTGTTGCCCATAAGGCGGATCGTCTCCGGGGTCGGGCCGACGAACACCAGCCCTGCCGCTTCGACCGCCTGTGCGAAGGCCGCGTTTTCCGAGAGGAAGCCGTAGCCCGGGTGAATGGCGTCCGCGCCCGAGCGCGCGGCGGCGCCGAGGATGGCCGACGCGTCGAGATAGCTCTTGGCCGCACGCGCAGGGCCGATGGGCATCGCCTCGTTGGCAAGTCGCACGGCGAGGCTGTCGGCGTCGGCATCGCTGTATACGGAGACGGTCGCGATGCCGAGCTCGCGTGCGGCCCGGATCACGCGCACCGCGATCTCGCCGCGGTTGGCGACCAGGAGCTTGCGAAGCGGCCCGGGCATGCGGACTTCAGGCCGTCTCGACGAGGGCCACGGCCTGGCCTGCCTCGATCGGCGCTTCGTCGTCGACGACGAAGCGGACGATGCGGCCCGCGATTTCGGAAGTGAGCTCGCTGAACTGCTTCATGACTTCCACCAGGCCGACCACGTCGCCGACCGCGACCAGATCGCCTTCCTTTTTGAAGGGCGCCGCGTCGGGAGAGGGCTTGCGATAGAACGTGCCCGGCAAGGGGGACTGGATCTCGGCTTGTGCCATCACGAACTCCTAGTGTGGAGGGTCCCGGGGACGAGTCTCGTCCATGCTGGGTCGCTCGCCGTAGACCGCCAGCCAGGCGCCGAGACCGGGGCAGTGCTCGCGCCAGCCGCGCGTGTAGCGGAAATCGGTGTACTCGAGGGCGACGGCGACGGCGATCGAATCGATGCGCGCCTGCTCGCGCGGCAACAGCGCCGCGGCCGGCTCGAGATAGTCCAGCGCGCGCTCGATGCGCTCGCCGAGCCTGGCGATCACGGTCGCGCTCTTTTCGCCCTCGGGTCGCAGGCTCTCCATGCGTCGTTGCAGGCCGGCCTCCATGATGCCGATCGCCAGCGCCCAACGGGTTTCGATGTCCCAGGGGTTCTCGGCCGCCATCAATCCGCGCGTGGCGAGCGCGACGGCGTATCGACAGATGACGCGGCTGTCGTAGATGCCGGTGCCGTCGGCCAAGACCAGGGTGGGAATCTGCCGGAGCGGGTTGATCGGGTCGAGGAAGCTGGACGTGTAGACATCGATGACCTGTTCCTCGATCGGCGCGCCGGTCTCGCGGATCACGACGCTGGCCATGCGGCCGAAAGGACTGCTCGGCCCGGTGTAGAGCACGTGCGGCATCTGGCGCGATCGGGACGGCTCGATCAGTGCGCTGCAGCCGATCCGTGCGGGGCGGCCTTGCCTAGGTAGGGTTGCAGTGTCTCGAACACCCGGCGCGCGAGCTCGGCGGCACCGGGGGTGTCGGAGTGGACGCAGATGCAGTCGGCGCGCATCGGAATGTCCTTGCCGCTGATCGATGTGGCCACGCCCTCCCTGACCGCGCGCAGGGTGCGCCGCGTGACGAGCTCAGGGTCGAGCGCCGGATGCTCGCGCGTGATGAGGAGCGAGCCGTCGTCGGCGTAGTCGAGATCGGTGTAGTACTCGGCAAGGAATGGCAGTCCCCGCGCCGTATAGACTTTCTCGTGCTGGGTCCCGGCCATGCCCAGCAGGGCGACGCCGAACACCTCGGCCGCGTCGCATATCGCGTTGGCAACCAGCTCGTCGCGGGCAGCGGCGCCGTACAGCGCGCCGTGCGGCTTGACGTGGTTGAGGGGCATGCCCTCGGCGTCGAGAAAGGCCTTGAGCGCGCCAATCTGGTAGATCAGGCTGGCCGACAGTTCGTCGCGCGTCATCTTCATCTCGCGCCGGCCGAAGCCCTGCAGGTCGGGGTAGGACGGATGGGCACCCACCTTGACGCCGTGCGTGCGCGCGAGCCGCACGGTTCGCCGCATCACCACCGGGTCGGAGGCGTGGAAGCCGCAGGCCACGTTGGCCAGGGTGATGAAGGGCATGATGCCCTCGTCGTCACCGCACTTGTAGAGGCCGAAGGCCTCGCCCATGTCACAGTTGATCGTCAAAGTCACGTCTTGTCCTCCCACGGCTCGGCGACCCGATATTAGATGATCCCGGTCGGCGCCAACCCGTGCCAAGCGCGAGAGGCATAGCACATGTGTGCTACATTCAGCCTCGACCCGTCGGCCATGTCATGCCCACAACCACCATCCGGCTCGAAGACGATCTGAAGGCCCGCGTCGCCGCCGCGGCCGAGCGCGAAGGCAAGACGGCGCACGCTTTCATCCTCGATGCCATCGCCCAGACCGTCGAGCAAGCCGAGCTGGACGAAGCGTTTCAGCGCGTCGCCGAAGCGCGCTGGACAAAGATGCTCGACACCGGCAAGACCGTCCCTTGGGACGACGCGAAGGCCTACCTCAAGGCGCGAGCCCTCGTTGGTCGAGCCCGCAAGCCCGCCGCTCGCAGGCTTCGGCCCTGAGCCGAGGGCATGACACGAATCGAGCTGGCGCCAGAAGTCTTCGACGACTTCGATCGCTTCTTCGATCGCATGGCCGAGCTCGGCGCTGCCGCGGATGCACCGCAGCGCATCAACGAGATCGTCGACGCCGTGGACATCCTCGCCCACAGCCCGCTCATCGGTCGAAAGGTGAAAGGCGGCAATCGCGAGCTTGTCATCGGCCGATCCTCACGTGGCTACGTCGCCCTCTATCGCTTCCTACCGGACATCGACACGGTCTTCGTCCTGGCATTCCGGAGCCAGCGAGAGGCGGGCTACAAGCGGGACGAATAGCAAGGGGCAACTTTGGGGGCAGGTTGACTACACCAGACTGCCATCTCTAGCATTGATGCGGCCTGTAGCCGCCCTGAGATTCCTGTCGGTGGATCGTTTTCCGTTTCGTGGCCCGTGGCGTGTCGGCGCTGGCGTTCCTCTCGACGCGGTTCCGATCTGGCCGGTCGTTACCCGTCCGACGTTCGCCCTTTGGCGCCGGCTCGGGCATCGACCCATAGACAGCAGGCGCTAACCGGTTAGTCAGAGGTTCCCGATGCGCGAGCCGAATGCATGAAAGCGCCGCCGCGAAGCCGGCGACGCGACCCTGACGCAGGTCGAGAAGCAGCTTCGTCCTTGAGCAACATCGCGCGGCTCGGCGTGAACTGAATCGACGCTCGCGGCCTCGCGGATGACGGAGTTCCGGACGCGCGCGTCGAACTCGGTCAGCGACGGTAGAGCGACTCGATCTGCGTCGCGTAGCGGCTCGCCAGGTTGGCGCGCTTGAGCTTGAGCGTCGGCGTCATCAGGCTGTTCTCGACGGTCCAGGGTTCGAGCGTCGCCCACATCGCGCGCGGCTGCGCGTAGTGCGCAAAGGCCGCGGTCAATGAAGTGATGCGCTCCTGCATGGCCGCCCGAGCCACCTCCGACTCGACGCTCGCCGCCGCCGCCGGATCGAGGCCGAGGCCGGGCGCGAGCCGCGCCCATTCGGTGTGCGCCACGACGACGATGGTGGCGATGAACGGCCGGTTGTCGCCGAACACGTAGGCCTGCTCGAACAGCGGATCGGCGGTGATCGCCAGCTCGAGGTCGACCGGCGCGATCTTCTCTCCGGTCGAGGTGACGATGATCTCCTTGAGGCGGCCGAAGATGCGGATCCGGCCTTGCTCGATCGCCGCCTGATCGCCGGTGCGCAGCCAACCGTCGACGAAGGCGCGTGCCGTGTCTTCGTCACGCTTCCAGTAGCCGCGCATCACGTTCGGGCCGCGCACCAGCAGCTCGCGGTTGTCGCCGATGCGCACCTCGACGCCGGGCAGGGCCCGGCCGACCGTCGCCGGGTCGTTGTCGTCGGGCGTGTTGACCGAGACGACGGGC
>JANXWR010000413.1 GCA_025351025.1 Burkholderiales bacterium
CCGAGAACCAGCTCGAGGTCGCGCTTGGCTTGCGCAACAACGGCGGCACATGCATTGCACCGACCGGCTCGGGCGTCCGCGGACTCAGCGTCAGTCGAGGCAGCGGGGCCGAGACGCAAGCCGGCGCGCCGCTCGTGCGCACGCCCCTCCGCGAAAACCGGATTTACCGCTCCCAATAGCCCTCACCCCAACCCTCTCCCGCAAGCGAGAGAGGGAGAGGCCGCCTCCGGCGGCCGAGCCCCCGGGCGAGTGGACGGACGCCGCGCCTCCAGCGCGGTGATCCGTCGAACGAGCCCAACCCGCGTGGACGGCGGCGAAGCCCCAGTCCATCCGGGTCAGAAATGGATGCCGCGCATCATTTGTTGCATGGCAATGGCTTCGGGCGAGGGCGTGTACTTCTTGTCCTTGTCGCCCTTGGCCGCCGCGCTGTCGGGGAACATTCTGAAGGTCGAGTTCATGACGATCTGCGCCACGCGCGGCACCAGCGCATGCATCAACTCCCCGGTGATCCCCAGCCGCGTCGCGATCCTTACGGGCTTCTCCACACAAGCCTCCGCAATCATGTTCGCCGCATCCTCCGGCGACAGCACCGGCACGTTGTCGTAGAGCTTGGTCGGGCCGATCATCGGCGTTCTCACCAGCGGCATGTTGATGGTCGTGAAGCTGATGCCCATGTCGGCATATTCGCTCGACGCGCACCTCGTCCACGCATCGAGCGCCGCCTTCGACGCGACGTACGCGGAGAACCGCGGCGCATTCGTCAGCACGCCGATCGAGCTGATGTTGACGATGTGGCCCTTCTTCTTGGCCACCATGCCGGGCAGGAAACCCATGGTCACGCGCAGGCAGCCGAAGTAGTTGAGCTGCATGGTCCGCTCGAAGTCGTGAAAGCGCTCGTAGCTGGCCTCGATGGCGCGGCGGATCGAGCGGCCGGCGTTGTTGATCAGGAAGTCGACGCCGCCGTGCGTGGCGTTGAGCCAGTCGACCATGCCTTTGCAACCGGCCTCGTCGGCGATGTCGCAGGAATAGGTTTCGACGATCGCGCCCTTGCCCGAGAAGGAGAGAATCTCGCGCTTGGCCTCGACCAGCTTGGCTTCGTCGCGGGCGCAGATCACGGTGATGGCGCCGGCCTCGGCGAACTTGCAGGCCGCCGCCAGGCCGATGCCCGACGAGCCGCCGGTGATGAGCACGACCTTGCCGGCGACCGTGCCGCGCAGCGAGTGATCGATCTTCAGCGCCGGGTCGAGGTGGCGCTCCCAGTAGTCCCAGAGGCGCCAGGCGTAGTCGGGCAGCTTCGGACATTCGATGCCCGAGCCCTTCAGCGCGGCGAGCGCCTCGCGGCAATCGTAGCGGGTCGGGAAGTTGATGAAGGTGAGCATGTCCTCGGGCAGGCCGAGATCCTTCAGCACCGCGCCCTTGATGCGCCGCACCGGCGCCAGCGCCATCAGCCCTTTCTTCACGCTCTTCGGAATGAAGCCGAGCAGCGCGGCATTGACGAACAGGTTCATCTTCGGCGCGTGCGCCGCCTTGCTGAAGATGTCGAGCACGTCGCCGACGCGGTAGCCCAGCGGGTCGACGAGATGAAAGCAGCGCTTGTCGAGGTCGATCTTCAGGTGGCTGATGTGGTCGAGCGCGGCAACGACGAAGTCGACCGGCACGATGTTGATGCGGCCGCCCTCGAGGCCGATCGAGGGCATCCACGGCGGCAGCAGCTGGCGCATGCGCTGGATCAGCTTGAAGAAGTAGTAGGGGCCGTCGATCTTGTCCATCTCACCGGTCTGCGAGTCGCCCACGACCAGCGCCGGTCGGTAGACCGTCCACGGCAGCTTCGATTCCTTGCGCACGATCTTCTCGCTCTCGTGCTTGGTCATGAAGTAGGGATGGTCGAGGCCCTCGGCTTCGTCGAACATGTCTTCGCGAAAGACGCCTTCGTAGAGACCCGCGGCGGCGATCGAGCTGACGTGATGCAGATGCCCGGCATCGATCGCCTTGGCGAACTCGACGACGGCGCGGGTGCCGTCGATGTTGGCGGCGATCTGCGACTCTGCGTCGGCCGAGAGGTCGTAGACGGCGGCCAGGTGATAGACGTGGTCGACGTGGCCCTTGAGCTTTTTCAGGTCGTCGGCGGCGACGCCGAGCTTTTTCGCGGTGAGGTCACCGTAGACCGGCACGGCGCGGCTCTTCGCGCCCTCGGCGACGCCCCAATAGGCGAGCATCTCGCCGAGCTTGCCCTTGCTCTCCGGGCGCAGCAGGAAATGGACGGTCGCGCCGCGCCGCGCGAGCAAGGTCTTGACGAGCCGCCGGCCGATGAAGCCGGTGGCGCCGGTGACGAAATATTGCATTCCTGACTCCCGCTGTCGTATGCCGCGCGAAGCGCAGGCTCGCATGCATTCTTGTGCAAACGCAGCATGCCTCCGCGCGGGGCAAACCCCGACGCTGCCGCCGCCGCGCCGGCGCTTCAGGGACATGACCGCTCGATTAGGGTGCGCCCCCGACGAATGCTGCCTAGAGTCGCGCCCAGTGCTGCAGGTTGCAGCCGCTACCACATCAGGAGAACATCAGATGGTCAAGAAACTCAAGGCGATGGCCGACAAGAAGAAGCATAGCGCCGGCGCCGGCCTGTTCGACAGCGCCCTCGCCAGCTCGGTCAGGGAATCGGCCAAGGAAATCTGGCTGGCCGGCATGGGCGCGTTCGCCAAGGCGCAGGCCGAGGGCAAGCAGGTGTTCGAAGCCCTGGTGAAGGAAGGTGCTTCGCTGCAGAAGAAAACGCAAGGCGTCGCGGAAGAGAAGTTCGGCGAAGTCCAGAGCAAGATGACCAGCATGGCCGACGACGTCACCGCCAAGGCCGGCAAGCAATGGGACAAGCTCGAGTCGATCTTCGAAGAGCGCACCGCCAAGGCCATGAAGAAGCTCGGCGTGCCGTCGTCGAAGGACGTGCAGGCGCTGATGGACCGCATCGATGCGCTGAGCGCGAAGGTCGAGTCGCGCGCCAAGTCGGCCGCGAAGACCGCGTCGGCCAAGGTCGGCGCCGCCAGGAAGAGCACCACCGCGAAGAAGGCTGCGGCCAAGCGCGCGCCGCGCAAGTCGGCGGCCTGAGGCCCGGCGTTCGCGGCAACATCGCGCCGCGACCGCCAGAAGAGAAAAGAGGACGCCGCGGCGTCCTCTTTTCATGGACGAGACGACTTCAGGTCGTGGCCTTGCCCAGGTAGCGCGTCTCGAGGTGGTGCCTGAAGTGCGCCGGGTTCAGGGCCTCGCCGCTGGCGCGCTGCGCCAGCTCTGCGGTGGGCCAGCGGCTGGCCTGCTGCCAGATGTTGGCGCGCAGCCAGTCGAACACCGGCGCCAGCTCGCCGCGCGCGACGCGATCGTCGAGATCCGGCGTGGCGCGCCGGATCGCCGCGAACCACTGTGCGCCATACATCGCGCCGAGCGTGTAGCAGGGGAAGTAGCCGAACAGCCCGGCGCCCCAGTGCACGTCCTGCATGCAGCCGTTCTTGAAATTGCCGCGCGTGTCGATGCCGAGCAGCGACGCCATGTCTTCGTCCCACAGGGCCGGGATGTCTTCGGCCTCGATCTCGCCCTCGATCAGTCGCTTCTCGATGCCGTAACGCATGATGACGTGCGCCGGATAGGTGAGCTCGTCGGCCTCGACGCGGATCAGCCCGGGCGCGACGCGCGTCAGCAGGCGCAGCAGGTTGCCGGGCTCGAACGCCGGCTGCGCGCCGAAGTGCTTGCCGAGCAGCGGCGCGATCAGGCCGACGAAGGGCGCGTTGCGCGCCAGTTGCATCTCGAACGACAGGCTCTGGCTTTCGTGGATCGCCGCCGAGCGGGCGCGCGACACCGGCTGGCCGAGCGACTCGCGCGGCAGGTTCTGCTCGTAGCGCGCATGGCCGGTCTCGTGGATCGTGCCCATCAGGCTGCGCACGAAATCCTCGTCGCGGTAGCGCGTGGTCAGGCGCGTGTCTTCGGGCACGCCGCCGCTGAACGGATGCGCGCTCTCGTCGAGCCGGCCGGCGTCGAAGTCGAAGCCGAGCACGGCCATGACGTCGAGGCTCAAAGCGCGCTGCGTCGCCTTCGGGAATGGGCCGACGGGCTCGATCACCGGCTCCTTCGACTGCCTGTCGCGCGCGGCACGCACGAGCCCCGGCAGCCAGGTCTGCAGATCGCCGAAGACGCGGTCGACCTCGCTGCTCGTCGTGCCCGGCTCGAACTTGTCGAGCAGGGCGTCGTACGGTGAAAGGCCGCTGGCGTCGGCGAGGCATTTCGCTTCCTCGCGGGCCAGGCGCAGCACCTCGCGAAAGTTGCCGAGAAAGCCGGTCCAGTCCTCGGCCGGTCGCTGCGTCTGCCAGGCGTGCTCGCAACGCGAGGTGGCGAGCGATTGCGCCTCGACCAGCGCCGACGGCAGCGCGTTCGAGTCTTTCCAGTCGCGCCGGATCTCGCGCA
>JANXWR010000442.1 GCA_025351025.1 Burkholderiales bacterium
GTGAAGACGAACAGGCCATCCCGGTCATCGGCGTGCGGCGCAAGATCGCGCAGAAGATGCAGGACGCCAAGCGCCGCATCCCGCACTTCAGCTACGTCGAGGAAATCGATGTCACCGAGCTCGAGGTGCTGCGCGCGCGACTGAACGCCCGATGGGGCGAGCAGCGCGCCAAGCTCACGCTGCTGCCCTTCATGGTGCGCGCCGTCGTCGCGGCGGTGCGCGAGTTCCCGCAGGTCAACGCCCGCTTCGACGACGAGGTCGGCATCGTCACGCGGCATGGCGCGGTGCACGTCGGCATCGCCACGCAGACCGAGGTCGGCCTGATGGTGCCGGTGCTGCGCCACGCCGAAGCGCTCGACCTCTGGGCCGTCGCCGCCGAGGTGGACCGGCTGGCCAGGGGCGCGCGCGGCGGCAAGATGACGCGCAACGAACTGACCGGCTCGACCATCACCATCACCAGCCTCGGCGCGCTCGGCGGCATCGTCACGACGCCGATCATCAACCATCCCGAGGTGGCGATCGTCGGCGTCAACCGCATCGTCGAGCGGCCGATGATGCGCGCGGGCGCCGTAGTCGCGCGGCAGATGATGAACCTGTCGTCCTCGTTCGATCACCGCGTCGTCGACGGCATCGATGCGGCCCGCTTCGTGCAGGCGATTCGCGCGCTGCTGGAAGTCCCGGCGACGATGTTCGTCGAATAGATTCCGGAACGCGGTGCTATCCTTTTACCGATCAGTCGTGAAAGGGTGGCATGGCTCAGATCACGTTGCCGATCTCGCTCGGTCCCGCATTCTGGGAAAAGCAGAAGTCGGCCCTCGCCAAGGCGGCCAAGGCGCCGGTCACGAAGTTGGGCGATGAGCTGAAGACGCTCGCGAAGCTCCACCTCGGCATCGATTGGGCTGCCGTCGGCGACGACAAGCTCGACAGCGTCGATCAGGCGCATGCCCGCATGTCCCAGCTCGAGGACGCCGCCAGGGGCAAGATCAAGGCGCTGGCCGAGCAGGCCCAGGCGATCGAGACGGCAGCGCTCAAGTTCGATGCCGAGGCGAAGAAGGACAAGCAGTTTCCGAAAGAGCCGCTGGCAGCGGCCTCGGCAGTCGCCAAGGCGGCGAAGGAATTCCGCTCGGAGGTCGATGACTTCGTCGCCAGGTCGCGCAAGGCGCTCGCGGCCAGGGCCGCTGCGCTTGCCGCGCAGAAGGCAAAGGGAGCGAGCGCTACCGGCACCGGCGGCGGCGCCGAATCGAAGGCGGCCAAGCTCGTGCGCGCGCGCGGGCTCGACGCCATCCGCAAGATCAAGAAGCCGGTGCCCGGAGCCAAGCCGTTGCGCTTCGTCATCGTGCAGGGCAAGACGACGGTGGCGACCTACCTGGGCCCGGCCGTCGGCCCGGCGCAGGAAGTGCTGCTGAAGGGACTGATTCCAGGCGAAGCGCCCTACAAGACCTTCAAGGATCTGCACGGCGTCCTGGCCTGGGAAAAGAACGCCGTCACTTTCGTCAGCGACGTCTTGCCGGCCGGACTGGTCAAGAAGATGCAGCTTTGGCTGAAGAAGATCCTCAAGCTCAACCTCAGGCTGCGGGTGCGCAAGACCAGCGGCGAAGTCGAGGAAACCGAAGGCGAGGACATCCAGGACGACCTGCTCGCACCCGATCCCGCCGAGATGGCCGACCGGAGCCAGGCCGGCCACGACTTCCAGCAGCGACTGGCGAAGCTTCAGCCCGATATCAAGCGCGCCATGTCCGGTGCGTCGGCGGAGCAGATCAGGGAGCTGCTGGCCAGCATCGGGCAGCACGGCAAGACAGGCGCCTACGAAGAAGCCGATGCCGAGCTCGACGAGATCGAGGCCCTGCTCGAGCAGGGCGTCGACGCCGACGCCGGTACCGGGGCGCGCGGCGCCACGGCCGATGCAGAGCCGGTATCCCCGGACGCCATGACAAGCTGGAAGACGCGAAGAGCAGCCGCAGTGACCGCGCTCAAGGCGGTGGCGGCGCAGATCGCCGAGACGCGCCATGCCAGCTCGGCCAGGGCGATCATCGAGATCCAGGCGGTGGTCAAGAACCTCACGCCAGAGCCGGCGAGCTTGCAGCAGGTGACGGAGCTGCAACGCTATCTCGCCACGGACGACGTCGTCACCGACGTCTGCGAGCTCGCGGAGGACATCCGCGCCCCGCTGCTCGATGCTCTGGCAGAGCTGCGGGCGAAACTGGTCGCCTGACCCGAAAGGATGACGCAATGGGCCAAGAAACCGCGGTTCGCGAGGTTCTGCAATGGAAGGCGGAATTCACGAAGATCCAGAAGGCGCGCCAACATGACCTGACGGAAAAGTCGGACGTCGCCTTCCAGGACATCCTGGACGCCAATTTCAAGCACTACAAGAAGGTGCAGTCGGAGCTGAGCGAAATCGTCGCCGAGGACCTGGCGAAGGCCGCCGACAAGCTGAACGGCATCGACAGCGAGCTGTGCCGCCAGCGCCTCGAAAAGGACAAGACGCTGGAGAAGTGGCAGACCTTCTTCGCCAAGAACCGCGCGGCCTACAAGGACGACCACGACTTCCAGTCGGCAGACCGCCTCATCGCGAGCGCCGGGTCTGCCAAGGATCCGAGAATGATCCAGAAGTACCTCGAACAGGCCCGCCACATCCTGGCCAACTCGAAGAGCGACAAGAAAGTGCCGGCCGGTGAATTCCCGTTCCTGCCGAGCGCGCCGCAGACAGTCCGCAAGGCCGATCCGGAAAAGGTGGCCGCGGCGCTGAAACGGAAGGATCTCCGGAAGCACATCGCCAGAAACGACACCTGGGGCGACTTCGACGTGCAGAAGGCGCTGGGCGACAAGGCCACCGAACAGGACCTCAAGGTCCTTTGGAACATCGTCGAAAGCGCGATCCGCGCCGACGAGGAGGACGAGAACTGGAAGCAGTACGAGAAGAACGCCCTGCTGGCGATCCAGGAGCGCATCAAGCGCAAGGCCTCGTCGAAGGGGAGCGCCGACAAGTCGACGACGCCCGGCCCGGAAACCAGGGTCTACAAGGAGCTGATCCTGGGCGCCGGCGCCAGTGCCTCGTACTACATCGCGAACAACCACGCCAAGTTCGACCTGACCAGCACGCTCGTGATCGGCAAGCTCCAGCCCTGGGCCGAGGAGCGCGGCAAGGAAGGCAAGGTCAATCACCCGCACAACATGATCGATCCGGAGTCCGGCAGGAAGCCCGTCGACGAGCACGGCAGCCTGGCCGATCGGTCCGAGTTCTCGAAGCGGATCGCCAAGGTCATCGAGACGGTTCCGAACATCGAGGCCCAGATTTCGAAGGTCACCAAGTGCAAGGGCGACTTCTTCGAAATCGAGACGAACGAGGGCATCTTCTACGCGAAGACGGTGACCAACGCCATGGGGATCGGCAAGCAGAAGGAGCCCGGCGACCCGGGATCCATCGAGTCCAAGGACAGCGTCAAGGACATGGACACCTTCAAGCGTTCGCTCGGAGACAAGTCGATCAAGGAGATCTACAAGGACATCAAGTCGATCGCCGTCGTCGGCGGCAATGCCGCGATCGACGTCGCATCGACGATCCTCCGCGACAAGGACGTCTCCAAACTTGAGATTCACTGGATCGTCGGCAACACGGGAAGGCCGGCCTTTCTTAGGGGTACGGACAACGCGCTCGCCGAGCAGGCTTTTCCCAAAGAAGAATTGAAAGAAGAGCCGGTCAGGAAAGGCAACATGACCGTCTACAAGGGGCGCTTCAAGAGTGCCAAGGGCGCGGGGCCGGTGGAGGTCACCATCGAGGGAAACGCGGTCAAGTCGATCACGGTCGACCTCGTGGTGTACGGGTCGGGCCCCGACGTCGAAGAAATGCAGAAGATGTTTGCCGACGAGACCGATGACGGCAAGGGCGGTGCCAAGCCGATGGAACTGGAGTCGGTGCTCGACAAGGATCGGCACTACAACTTCGAGATCGACGAAAAGGATCCCGCCGAGCTGATCAAGAAGCTGGGCACGAAGGTATCGAAAGAGAACAGCGCGGCGCTGCTGAAATACCTCGAGGATCCGGATCTGAAGCCGGTGCAGGAGAACAAGGACGAAGTGACCGTCGGGGTCAAGTCCAAGGATGAGGAGAAATCGCAGGCGTCGATGCAGTTCGTCGGCGCTTCGGGAGCGCGCCTGAAAGTCGCGCCCGCGCCATCGAATACCGGAAAGGCGTCGAAGGGCCTGTCGCCGCCGGCAAAGGACGGCTTGCACGAGACCATCGCCTCGCTTCCGGAGAACGTCGTCGGCAACGATCAGCTGGCGGCTTCGCGCAGCCGCATCGAGGCACAGTCCAACGCGATGCCGACGAGCAAGGATCAGATTCCGCTGGTGGGCGAGCCGGGCGGGGTGAGTTTCATCACCAGCAACCAGACGGTCATCCGGGTTCACATCGCGGAGTGCTATCCGAAGATTCCGCCGGGCCTGGGCGACTACATCACTGGTCAGATCATCCACGCGCGCAGTCTTCGTCCCAAGAAGGGCGACACGAAAACACCGATTCCCGTGCCCAGGAAGGGCGACGACAAGTTCGAAGACATGGACCTGAAGCAGCAGGTCGCGTTCCAGGAGAAATGGACCGAACGCCTGAGAGTGATCAACGGCGAATTGCTCGGGAGATAGACGAGCTGGTCCGGAACGAGTTACTTCGGTCATCCGCATGAAGGATCGACCCGCAGCCTGGGAGCCCTCTACATGTCGAACGACCTGAGCGCCATCGAAGCCGCCGTAGCGACCTATCTCGATGGCCTGTATGAAGGCGATGCAGAAAAGGTGGCTGCCGTGTTTCACCCGACGAGCTCCTTGACCTATGAGGAGAACGGGGCGTTGACGCCACTGCCACGAGATCAATGGCTCGAGGCCGTTCGCGCCCGGCCTTCGCCGCAATCGCGCGGCCTGGCGCGGCACGACCAGGTCTTGCAGATCGATCAGGCCTCGCCGACGATGGCCTTCGTCAAGCTCAAGTGCGCGATCCCGCCGCGCTTCTTCACCGACTACCTCTGCTTTCTGAAGGTCGAGAACAAGTGGCAAGTGGCCCAGAAGGTGTTTGCCACCGAGAGGCGAGACTCGGGCAGCTGAGCTTTCAGAAATCCTGCGCTGGAGCTGTACTGCTCGTGATCCTGCAAGCCGCCGATCGCGTCCGCCAGGCGGCCACTGCCGAAGGCCGACTCCAGGCGCTCGATCCGCTGCTTCGGCTGCCTCGCCATCGGCACGGAGAGGCGTACGCCGCGCTCGTGCTTTCGGGCGGCTACGTCGAAGCAGGAGACGCCGGAAGGCGCCGCCTGGTGGCGGGCGATGTCGTCCTCCATCGCGCCTTCGAGGCGCACGCCAATGCCGTCGCCGGCGCCGGTGCCCGGGTTCTCAACCTGCCGTTGACATCGGTTCGCGTCGCAACGCCGTTCGGCCGCGTGGCCGACGCCGATGCCATGGCCCGCGCCGCCGAGCACGATGCCGTCGGCGCCGGCAAGATGTTGCTGGCCCGCGCGGCGTGGACAGAATGCGATCTGGCCGACTGGCCCGACTTGCTCGCCCGCGATATTCGCTCGGGGTCGTCTGTGCCCCTCGCCGAGTGGGCCCGGCGGCACCGCCTGGCGCCGGCCACGGTGTCGCGCTCGTTCCGCTCGGTCTTCGGCGTTTCTCCGAAGCGCTACCGTCTGGAGCAACACGCGCTCGCCGCGCTGAAGTTGCTGACGCTCGGCTCGACGTCGATCGCCGATACGGCGGCTGCGGCCGGCTTCTCCGACCAGGCGCACCTGAGCCGGACGATCCTGGCGATGACCGGTCGAACGCCGCGAAGCTGGCGGCGCTGATCAAGTCCGTTCAAGACCGGGCTCGGCGGGCGGCCAAGAATCGGGCATGCCCGGACGCCGTTGCATCGCGCTGAGTGCGCGCCTTCGAACCGTCCTGCTCTTCCTGCTTGGCTCGGCAGGCGTTCTTTCGTCGGCTCATTCCGAAAGCGTCGCCGAGGTCCTGGCCGCGGCGCGCAGCGCGAGCGGCGGCGCTGCCTGGGCTCGCGGCGCGCTCGTTCGTGGCGTCGGCAAGGAGACCTCCGCCGGACTGCACCGCCGCTGGCAGCTTACCGAGGACACCACGAGCGGCAGGTTCGCGCAGATCGAGGACTTCGGCGTCTACAAGAGCGGCGAAGGCTTCGACGGCACCCGGCACTGGCGTCAGGACCGCTCGGGCGGCGTTCATGCGCTCGACAGTGCGGTTGCCATCCGGAGTACTCGCACCGATGCATGGATGGTGCGACGTGCCTACCTGAAGGCGGACGACGACGCCACGGTCTACGGGCCGCCGGAAGAGCGGCTCGAGGGCGGCGCGTTACTGGCTCTTGCAGGCCACGCCCGCCGGCGCCGAGCCGATACAGCTGTGGTTCGACGCCGCCACCCACCGGCTCGCCCGCATCGTCAGACAGATGCCGATCAGCGTCCTGGTCGAGCGGCTGGAAGACTATCGCGAGGTCGACGGCGCGAGCCTGCCGTTCAGGATCGTCTTCAGCGACGAAAACGGCGATTCGCCGGCTGTCGTGACCATCGACAACTACAAGATGCTGGCCGCCGACGACGACCGCATCTTCGCGCGGGCGCAGCCACCGGACGACACGCGTCGCGCCCGCCCGACCCGCATTCCCGCCGAGATCGACGGCCAGATGGTCGTCCGGGCGATGCTGAACGGCAAGGGACCGTTCGGCTTCATCGACACCGGCGGGCACAACATCCTGACGCCGGAGGCCGCGAGCGATCTCGGGCTCGCGGCGGTCGGCCAGGGCAATCGGGCGGCGCCGGCGAGGGCACCTTGCCGGAGCAGGCGGTGCGCGTGGCCGACCTGCGCATCGGCGCCGCGCGGATGAAGGATCAGTACTTCTCCGTGATTCCGCTGACCCACGACACCGTTGAACGAGGCGCCCGGCCGCTCCTCGCGGGCCTGCTCGGGCTGGACATGTTCGAGCGCTTCATCGTTTGCATCGACTATCGCCACGCGGTGCTCGATCTCATCCCGAAGAGCGCCCCGGTCGCCTGTGCCGGCGAGCAGCTTCCGATTCGGTTCGAAGACGATTCGCCCGAGATCGAGGGCAGTCTCGACGGCGTCGACGGTATCGTCAACATCGATACGGGAAACGGGAGCAGCACGGTCTTGCAGGGAGTGTGGGCTGCTCGACATGGCATGGCCGATCGTCTCAAGCGCGGGGTCGAGACCGTCTCGTTCGGCAGCGGCGGTGTGTCGAGAAATTGGGTGAGCGAGGGCCACTCGCTCGGGTTCGGCGGGCAGATGCTGAAGGACACCGCCTTTCGCTATGCTGAAGATGCAAAGGGCGCATTCTTGTCGCGCACCGAGGCAGCCAATGCGGGCTACGACGTGCTGGCACACTACACGGTCACCTTCGACTACGAGCGCAGCCGCATGTGCCTCGCGCCATCGCCGGGCTTCCGGCCGCCGCCCATGAATCGATCGGGCCTGGGCCTGTCGAAGCGCGAGCGCGCATCGTTCACGGTCGTTCAGGCGCGCGCCGGCTCGCCGGGCGCGCTCGCCGGCATTCGTGAAGGCGACAAGGTCATGGCCATCGACGGTCGCGCGGCATCGACACTGCGCGGGCGCGATGCCTTCAACGCGGTGCGCAGGCCACCGGGCACGCGCGTTCGCGTGTCGCTTCGCCGCGGCGAGAAAACACGGGTCGTGACGTTTGCGCTGGAGCAGTTGCAGTGAGCGGCGCGGCGATCGACACGCGACCCCTTTCCGGCGAAAGAGAATCGACAGTCGAGCGCCTGGTGCGGAACGATCTGTGGAAAGACCGCTCGCCCGAGCGCTTCTACGACGCGATGGAGTGGCTCTACGGCTGGACCGCCGACAACTGCCTCGCCGACTGATATTCAAGGAGAACTTAGATGAGCGAACTCGGACGCATGGAAGACCTGCCGACGGACTACGTCGCCGAACTAAGGGCGCAGAACCTGGTTCCGCTGTGGCCGAACCTTCGCGCCGTGCTGCCAGCGGACAAGCCGCGCCCGCAGACGCGCGCTACGCACTGGTCTTACGAAGCCCTGCGGCCCTTGCTGATGAAAGCGGGCGAATTGACGCCCATCGAAAAGGCGGAGCGCCGGGTGCTTGTGCTGGCCAATCCGGGACATGGCCTCGAGAAGATGCAGGCCAGCGCCGCGATGTACCTGGGCATGCAGTTGCTGCTGCCCGGCGAGTGGGCGCCATCGCACCGGCACACGCCGAACGCCGTGCGCATGGTCGTCGAGGGCGAAGGCGCCTGGTCGACGGTCGATGGCGAGAAATGTGCGATGAGGCGTGGTGACCTGATCCTGACGCCCACGGGTCTCTGGCATGAGCACGGTCACGACGGAACCGAGCCAGTGGTGTGGCTCGACGTGCTCGACCTGCCGCTCGTCTACTACATGGAAGCCAGCTATCACGTCGATGGAGGTCGCCAGGCCGTCCGACCCGGCCACGGTGAACGCGCCTATGGTCACGGCGGTGTCGTGCCGACGGCCGTGTTCGAGCGCTCGAACAAGGCCTACCCGATGCTGCGCTACCCCTGGGCCGATGCGCGTTCGGCCCTGCGCTCTCTCGCGGCCGATCAGCCTGCGCTGGACGCGGTGCAGGTCACCTATACCAACCCCGAAACCGGCGGCCACGCCGAGAACATCCTGGGCTTCTACGCACTGATGCTGCGGCCGGGCCAGACCTTGAAGCTGCCGGTGCGCTCGCCGGCGGCGGTGTTCCACTTGATCGAAGGCGACGCCCAGATTCGTATCGAAGATCAGGTGTTCACGCTGGCCGAAGCCGACACCTGCTGCGCCCCGGGCTACAGCCCCGTGACGCTGAGCAATCCATCTGCCGGTGCTCCAGCCTTTCTCTTCATCGCCGACGAAACGCCGCTGCACAAGAAGCTCGGCGTGTTCGAGAACCG
>JANXWR010000499.1 GCA_025351025.1 Burkholderiales bacterium
AATCGGGAAACGCCAAGGTGCAAGCCGGCCAGCCCGGCAACTTCGCCGCCGCCGACTACGTGAAAAAGCTCGACGTGCCCGGCCAGCTCGACCGCGCGCAGGGCGACGTGCACGCCGCCGGCAACCCGCACATCCAGACCGACCCGCGCAACATCGCCCTGGTCGCGGCCGCGCTCGGCGCGCGCTTGCAACAGCTCGACCCGACACATGCGGCGCAGTACGCCAAGGCGCAAGCTGACTTCGCGCAGCGCTGGCAGCAGGCCATTGCGCGCTGGAGCGCGCAGGCCGCGCCGCTCAAGGGCGAGCCGGTCGTCTCGCAGCACAAGGCCTTCGTCTATCTCTACGACTGGCTGGGCATGAAGGAG
Source organism: Burkholderiales bacterium (assembly GCA_025351025.1). Lineage (GTDB taxonomy): Bacteria > Pseudomonadota > Gammaproteobacteria > Burkholderiales > Burkholderiaceae_C > Schlegelella_A. The sequence continues at coordinate 366 of JANXWR010000499.1, forward strand.
GTCGCGGTGCTCGAGCCCAAGCCCGGCGTCGAGCCGACCGCCTCGCACCTGCAGGAAGTGCTGGCCGCGCTGAAGAACGCGCCGGCGAAGATGGTGCTGTATTCGGCCTACCAGGATTCGCGCCCTTCGGAGTGGCTGAGCAAGAACGCCAACATCCCGGCCGTGAAGATCCCCTTCACCGTCGGCGGCAGCGACGCCGCGAAGGACCTGTTCAGCCTCTTCGACGACACCGTCGCGCGGCTGCTCGCCGCGCGAAGTGGCAAGCCATGAACTGGAGCGCGCTCGACTGGGGCATCCTCGGCCCGGCGCTGATCGCGGGCCTGCTCGTGCTCGCCACGCACGTGCCGATGGGCATGCAGGTGCTCGACCGCGGCATCGTCTTCATCGACCTAGCGATCGCGCAGATCGCCGGGCTCGGCGTTATCGCCGCCGACACCTTCGGCCTGTCCGAGGGCGGCGTCGCGGTGCAGGTCTCGGCCGTTTGCGCCGCCCTGCTCGGCGCCTGGCTGCTCACCTGGACCGAGCGGCGAGCAGCGCAACATCAGGAGGCGCTGATCGGCGTGATGTTCATCCTCGCCGCCTGCGCCGGCATCCTGCTGCTGGCCGGCAATCCGCACGGCGGCGAGCACCTGAAGGACTTGCTCGTCGGCCAGATCCTCTGGGTCAACACGACGCAGCTGATGTGGCTCGGCGGCCTCTCGGCGGTGCTGCTCGTCGCCCTGCGTCTCGGCTGGGTCGAGCGGCTCGGCCGCTTCGGGTTCTACGGCGCGTTCGCGCTGGCAGTGACCGCCTCGGTGCAGCTGGTCGGCGTCTATCTCGTGTTCTCGAGCCTCATCATCCCTGCGCTCGCCACGCGCGCCCATCACATCGGGCGGCGCCGCTACGGCATCGCCTACGCCGTCGGCGCCCTGGGCTACGCGATCGGCCTGGCCCTGTCGGCGCTGTTCGACCTGCCCTCGGGCGCGGTGATCGTCTGGACGCTGGCGGTCTGCGCCCTCGTCGGCGCGCTCGCCTTCCGGCCCGCCGGCGCCACGCTCAAGGCTTGACGAACTTCAGCACGAACTCGTCCTTGGGCTGCGGCGGGTCCGGCGTGTTGCGGTCGCGCGGATCGTTCGGGTTGCGCAGGAAGCCGCCCGAGGCGGCCAGCCTGAAGCCCGCGCTCTCGACTTCCTGACGCAGAAAGGCTTCCTCGACGCGATGCAGCGTGCCGGACTCGGAAATGCCCGTGCCTGCGCGGCCCGAGTGGTCGGCGATGACGTAGAGGCCGCCGGGCTTCAACGCCGCGAAGACGGCGCGGTTCATGCGCGCGCGATCGACGCCCATGAAGCCGAGGTCGTGGTAGTTGAACATCAGCGTGACGAGGTCGAGCCCGTTCGTCGCCCGCTCGGCCGGCACCGGGTCCTCGTAAGGCTGGACGACGACGACGATGTTGTCGACGCGCTTCGCGCGCACCGCCAGTCCCGCCGGCACCGGCGGCGCAGCCGCGCTGGCCGACATCGTCGGCCCGGGTACAGGGGTCGCCGCGCCTTCGGGTTGCGCCGGCGCCGGCCGGGGCACGCGCGGCGGCGCCTGCGCGTAGACGCGGCCGGACGGCCCGGTCGCCCGTGCGAGCAGCTCGCTGGTATAGCCGCCGCCGGCGCTCAGGTCGAGCGCGACCATGCCGGGGCGCATGCCGATGAAGTCGAGCATCTCCTGGGGTTTGCGTCGCAGGTCGTTGGTGCGATCGGCCTCGGTGCGATCGGGGCTGGACAGAATCTCGCCGACGCGCGCCGGCGAAAGGGCGCCGGCCGGGGCCGCGGCGCCCGGGCTGGTGCACGCGGCCAGAGCCAGCGCAGCGGCGGCGAGCGCGCCGAAAACGCGCGTTGTCACGATGAGTCGCTTTGTCGAACGCATGCTTCGCTCCTGACCCTGGGTCCGCGCAATCGTGCGCACGCGGGACAATGGCCGCATTCTCGCGATTTCCTGATTCAAGTCGTTTACGACCACGACGGCACCTGCCGCGCCGGCCAGTACGTGTGGGCGCACGCCGGGCTTGATCCAGATCAATGGGTCCGATCGGCAAAGGATCGAGCATCGAGGCCAATTGATGGCGGAGCACCGGCCATGACCTCGACGACCCACGACACATCATCTGCAGCGACTGCGGCGGTCGCCCACGACGGTTTCGAAGTGCTCGACGCCTGTCACATCCGGACCGTCTTCACGCTCGGCAAGCTGACGGCGCTCGTGTCGCGCCTCGCGAGCGTCGGCGCCGACCCGGAAGCAAGGGCGATGGCCGGCGAGATCGCGGCCTTCTTTTCCGGCACCGCACGTCAGCACCATCAGGACGAAGAGCTGTTCGTGTTTCCGAAACTGCTGGCCAGCGGCAACGCCGAGATCGTGCAGGCGGTGCTGCGGTTGAAGCAGGACCACGCCTGGCTCGAGGAAGATTGGCTCGAGCTCGCGCCGCAGGTGGACGCGGTGGCCTGCGGCCAGGCCTGGTACGACATCGACAGCCTGCGCGAGGGCGTAGAGATCTTTGCCGAGCTGTCGCGCGACCACATCGCGCTGGAAGAGTCGCTCATCTATCCGGAGGCTCGCGCGCGGCTGCCTGGGGGCGAGCGGCTCCAGATGGGGCGTGCCATGGCGGCGCGCAGACGAGCGAAGAAGCCGGCCGGCACGCCTTCACGTCCGGCGCCCTGACGCGACCCTGGTTTCGGAATGACCGTCGGCGCTTGACCGGCCGCAAGTCACCAGCCCGGCCGGGGCCCGAAGATGCAGCGGCCCCGCCATGGACTTCTCCCTCTCTCCCCGTACCCTTGACCTGCGGGCGCAGATCGAGCGCTTCATGGACGACCTCGTCCTGCCTTCGCTCGACGACTGGCGTCGCTACGCCGATGCCGGCGTCTACCCGCTCGACGTGCTGGAGCCGCTGAAGGCCCGGGCGCGTGCGCTCGGCCTGTGGAACCTGTTCCTGCCGTCCTTGCGCGACGACCAGCCCGGCACGCGGCTCGGCAACCTCGACTACGCGCCCCTGGCCGAGTGCATGGGTCGGGTGCCGTGGTCCGCCGAGATCTTCAACTGCAGCGCCCCCGACAGCGGCAACATGGAGCTGCTGCAAATGTTCGCTTCGCCGGCGCAACGCGATCGCTGGCTCGATCCTTTGCTGCACGGCGAGATCCGTTCGTGCTTTGCGATGAGCGAGCCGGACGTCGGCTCGTCGGACCCGACCCAGTTGCAGACCCGCATCGACCGCGACGGCAGCGCGCTGGTTCTCAACGGCCGAAAGTGGTTCGTCACCGGCGCGGCCCACCCACTTTGCCGCGTCGCTCTCGTCGTCGGCCAGGGCGGTGCCGCGGCGGCGCCGGAAGGCGACTCTCACCGCGGTCATTCGATCGTCCTGGTGCCGATGAACACGCCCGGCCTCGTCGTCGAACGCAACATTCCGGTGATGGACCATCAGGCGATCGAGGGGCACTGCGAGATCGTCTTTCGCGACGTGCGGGTGCCGGCCGATCATCTGCTGGGCGACCCCGGCGCCGGCTTCGCGATGGCTCAGGCGCGGCTCGGCCCGGGCCGCGTCCATCACGCAATGCGCAGCATCGGCCAGTGCGAGCTGGCGCTCGAGCTGATGTGCGAGCGGGCCCTGGAACGCCGCGCCTTCGGCCATCGCGTCGGCGATTTCGCGAACGTGCAGGACTGGATCGCTCATTCGCGGCTCGAGATCGACCAGGCGCGCCTGCTCGTGCTGCGCGCGGCCTGGAAGATGGACATCGAAGGCAGCGCAGCCGCGCGTGTCGACGCGTCGGCGATCAAGCTCGTCACGGCCCAGCTGCAGACCCGCGTCATCGATCGGGCGATGCAGGTCTTCGGCGCGATGGGCCTCACGCCCGATACACCGCTGGCGCGCTTGTGGAGCTGGGGCCGGGCGCTGCGCTTCCTCGACGGACCCGACGAGGTGCACCTGCGTTCCGTCGCCCGTCACGAGCTGGCGCGGGCGAAGGCGAGAGGCGGCTCGAACGCCGCGCAGCTGCGCAAGTGGATGCCGCCGCGCGGCTAGGGTGAAGCGGTCGGCGCGCCCGGCGCGCGGATCGATCGACCACTTCGGTCTATGCTCGCTTCGCGCGACAGGCTCGCGACCCGCCGCAGGCCGTGCGGCGCGGCAACGACGAGGAGCGGGGATGGGGGATCGCCTGGGATGGATCGGCTTGGGCCGCATGGGCGAGGCGATGGTCAAGCGCCTGCTCAAGGGCGGCCATGCCGTCACGGTCTGGAACCGCACGCGCAGCAAGGCCGACCCGCTGGTCGAATACGGCGCCGACGTGGCCGCGAACCGGCAGGCGCTGGCGGACTGCGACATCGTCTTCACGATGGTCTCGACCACCGACGACCTGAAGGAAGTGCTGTTCGCCGAAGGCGGCCTCGTCGCCGGCGATGCGAAGCCGAAGGTCGTCGTCGACAGCTCGTCGATCTCGCAGGAAGGCTCGGCCGAGATCAGGAAGCGCATGGAGGCGATCGGCGTCGGCTACCTCTGCACGCCGGTCTCGGGCAACGCCAAGGTGGCCAAGGCCGGCAAGCTGCTCATGGTTTCTTCCGGACCGAAGCCGCTCTACCACCGCGCCGAGCCCTACCTGCAGTCGATGGCACGCAAGGTGATGTGGGTCGGCGAGGGCGAGCTGGCGCGCATCTGGAAGATCGCGCACAACACGATGTTCGGCGTCGTCATCCAGAACCTGTGCGAGATCACAGTGCTGGCCGAGAAGGCCGGCATTCCGCGCCATGTGTTCCTGGAAAGCATCAACGACTCGGTGCTCGGCTCGATGTACACGCGCTACAAGTCACCGGTGCTCACCAACCTGACGTTCGACCAGGTGACCTTCACGCCGAAACTGCTGCTCAAGGACATGGACCTCGGCATGGCCGCGGCCAAGGCGCACGGCGTGGCGATGCCGGCCGCGGCGGCGACGCGCGAATCGGTGGCGCGCATGGTCGGGCGCGGCCACGACCACGTCGACTTCGCGATCCTGCTGCTCGAGACGGCGCGCGACGCCGGCATCGAGCTGAAGCCAGAGAACGTCAGGCTGAGCGACGGTCTGGAGAGCTGAGATGGCGAGCGCGCGCAAGACGCTGATCCGCGGCGCCAGCGTCGTCACCATGGCGGCGCAGGGCGACCTGCCGCAGGGCGACATCCTGGTCGACGGCGAGCGCATCGCCGCGATCGGGCCGTCGCTGCAGGCCGACGACTGCGAGGTCGTCGACGCCGATGGCTTCATCGTCATCCCCGGCTTCGTCAACGCGCACATGCATACGTGGCAGACGGCCTTGCGCGGCGTCGCCGCCAACTGGACCCTGCCCGAGTACTTCGCGAAGATGCATGCCGGCCTGGCGACCGCCTTCGATCCCGAAGACCTGCACATCGCGACACTCGTCGGTGCCCTGAACCAGCTAAACTGCGGCACGACGACGCTGGTCGACTGGTGCCACAACAACCGCACGCCGGCGCACAACGACGCCGCCATCGACGGCCTGTTGCAGTCGGGCATCCGCGCCACCTTTCTGCACGGCACGCCCAAGCCCGATCCGAAGCCCGGCGAGCGCCCATTCTGGGAAGTGCCGCATCCGCGCGCCGAGCTCGAGCGGCTGATCGAACGCCATCACGGCAGTCCCTTGCTCGACATCGGCGCCGCCGTGCTCGGGCCGCACTACTCGACGCTCGAGGTCGCGCTGCACGATTTTCGCATGGCACGCGAGCTCGGCGTCATCGCCTCGCTGCACCAGGGCGGCGGCCCGGCACGCACGCCGGACGGCTGGGACCGGCTCGAAGCGGAAGGGCTGCTCGGCCCGCACGTCAACATCGTGCATGGCCACGCCCTGAGCGACGCGCAGCTCGAGCGTTTCTGCGGCCTCGGCATGAGCTTTTCGACAGCCGCCGAAAGCGAGATGTCACAGGGCCACGGCCATCCGATCACCGGTCGGCTGCGTGCCTACGGACGTGCGCCCTCGCTCGGCGTCGACCTCGAGAGCGTGCTGAGCGGCGACATGCTGACGCAGGCGCGCATCGCCCTGGGCATGCAGCGTACGCTCGACAACTTCGCGCATCGGCAGGTGCACGGCAACATCCCGCCGACCTCGACGGTGACGACGCGCGAAGCGCTCTCGTGGGTCACCGTCGAAGGCGCGAAGATGCTCGGCGCCGAGGATCGCATCGGCTCGCTCGCTGCCGGCAAGCAGGCCGACCTCGTGCTGATCCGTGCCGGCGACCTCAACATGCAGCCGGTGCACGACGCGGTCAGCGCGGTGGTGTTCCAGGCGTCGCTGGCCAACGTCGACAGCGTCATGGTCGCCGGGCGCTGGAAGAAGCGGCACGGCGCGGTGCTCGGCGTTGACCTGCCACCGCTGCTCGCGGCGCTGAACCGCTCGGGCCGCAAGATCACGGCCGCGCTCGGCCTTGCGCATTGACCGCGCGGACCCTTGCGCAAAGAACAAATCCCGAGGAGACACCGCATGAAAACGATCGTCGCCGTCGTGCTCGCCGCGGCCGCGCTCTGTGCCGCCGCCGACGCAACGGCACAGAGCTATCCGACCAAGCCGGTCCATTTCGTCGTGCCGTTCACGCCCGGCAGCGGCACCGACATCATCGCCCGCACCGTCGGCGAGGTGATGGGCCGCAACATGGGCCAGACGATCATCGTCGACAACCGTCCCGGCGCCGGCGGCACGATCGCCGCGGGCGCGGTGGCCAAGGGCGACGCTGACGGCTACACCGTGCTGATCCACTCCTCGGGCCACGCCCTCAATCCGGCGCTCTATCCGAACCTGCCCTACGACACGCTGAAAGACCTGACCGGCGTGACGCCGCTCGCCGCATTACCAAACGTCATGGTCGTCTCGCCGTCGCGCGGCTGGAAGACGATGGCCGACGTCATTGCCGCGGCCGAGGCCAGGCCGGGCGCGCTGAACTACGGCTCGGCGGGCAACGGCAGCGCCACCCACCTGAACGCCGAGAAGTTCAAGCTGCAAGCCGGCATCGACGCCTTGCACATCCCGTTCAAGGGCACGCCCGAGGCGCTCAACGACGTGATGGCCGGCCGCATCGACTGGTACTTCTCGCCGCTCTCGTCGGCCCTGCCGCTGATCAAGGACGGCAAGCTGCAGGCGCTCGCGGTGAGCACGCCGACGCGCGCGCCGACGTTGCCACAGGTACCGACCACCGTCGAGGCCGGTGTGCCCGGCTCCGAGTACACCTTCTGGGTCGGCATGATCGTCTCGAGCCAGACGCCGCCAGCCTTGATCCGCCGCCTGCACGACGAGGCGGTGAAGGCGATCGGCTCGCCCGAGGTCAGGGAGCGCTTCACGCAGCTCGGCGCCGAGCCGCTGCCGATGACGCCCGAGGCCTTCAACGCCTACATCCGGACCGAGATGGAATCGGCGGCGCGCATCGCCAAGGCGGCCAAGCTTCAGGTGCAATAGAGGACCTGCGAACATCACGGCCCGGAGACAAAGAAGAATGACCCGACGCACCCCCGAGACGCTGCGCAGCGCGCGCTGGTTCGCCCCCGACGACCTGCGCTCGTTCGGGCACCGCTCGCGCATCATGCAGATGGGTTACGCGCCCGCCGACTGGGTCGGCAGGCCGGTGATCGGCATCTTCAACACCTGGTCCGACCTGCAGCCCTGCCACGCCCACTTCAAGCAGCGCGTCGAGGACGTGAAGCGCGGCGTGCTGCAGGCGGGCGGCTTTCCGGTCGAGCTGCCGGCGATCTCGGTGTCGGAAAGCTTCGTCAAGCCGACGACCATGCTCTACCGCAACTTCCTGGCCATGGAAACCGAGGAGCTGCTGCGCAGCCACCCGGTCGACGGCGCCGTGCTGATGGGTGGCTGCGACAAGAGCACGCCCGGTCTGCTGATGGGCGCGACCAGCGCCGGCTACCCCTGCATCTACCTGCCGGCCGGGCCGATGCTGCGCGGCAACTGGAAAGGCAAGGTGCTCGGTCTCCATCGCAAGCAGATTGCGATAGAGCATCGTGGTCGGCTTGACGAAGTTCTCCGACAGCGAGATCGCCGGTAGCTCGAGCGGAAATCCACCGGCCTGAAGCACGCCACGCTTGACG
>JANXWR010000560.1 GCA_025351025.1 Burkholderiales bacterium
ATGAACTTGAGCGGAAAGGTCGGATCGAGCCCGAGCACCTCGGCGCCGAGCGCGCCGCCCAGCCCGGCCAGGCCCGAGCCCACCGCGAAGGTGAGCATGAAGATCAGGTCGACATCGAGGCCGAGCCCGCCGGCAACGCGCGGGTCGTCGACCGAGGCGCGCAGGCGACTGCCGAAGCGCGTGCGCGAGAGCACCCACTGCAGCGCCAGCGTGAGTGCGGCGCAGAGCACGATGATGAAGAGCCGGTACTTGCCGATGCCCACCGCCTCGATCGGCAGCCGCCCCTGCAGCCAGGCCGGCAGCGTGATGTTCTGCTGCATCGAGCCGACCAGGTAGTCGACCGCCGTCACGGCCATGAAGACGAGGCCGATCGAGAACAGTACCTGATCGAGGTGCGGCCGCGCGTACATAGGCCGATACAGCGTGCGCTCGAGCAGCGCGCCGAGCAGCGCCGTGCCGATAAAGGCGATCGGCAGGCAGAGCAGAAAGGGCACGCCGGCGCGATTCATGAGCAGCACCGTGATGTAGCCGCCGGCCATCGCGAAGGCGCCGTGCGCGAGGTTGATGAAGTTCATCAAGCCGAGCGTCACCGCGAGCCCGACCGCCAGCACGAACAGCAGCATGCCGTAGGCGACGCCGTCGAAGAGCAGGGTCAGCATGGGTCGGGTGCGCGGGGCGGTGGCGCCGGATTCTCCTTCATCGCAGCGGCGCAGCGGCGCCCGGGCGCCCAGCCGGGCACGCCCTCTCCTATCATTCGCGATCGACACATCGAGGCCCTCTGCCTCGCCCTCGCCATGCAATGCGACTCTCCGAACGTCTTCGTGGGCGAAACCGGCACGACCAAGGGGCGGGGCGTTTTCGCCGCCCGGCCGCACGTCGACGGCGAGACCGTCGAAACCTGCCCTGTCGTGCTGTTCTCGGCGACCTTCGCCGGCGTTCCTGAAGAAGTGCGCAAGCTCCTGTTCAACTGGGGCGCCCTGTCGGGGACGGTGAGCGACAACCACTGCCTCGCGCTCGGCTACGGCAGTATGTACAACCACGACAACCCCGCCAACATGCGCTACGAAGGCGATGCCGCGAAGAACGTGCTGCGCTTCGTTGCGATCCGGCCGATCGCGCAGGGCGAGGAGCTGACCGTGAACTACAGCGCCGAGGGTGGCGGCCACCAGTCGCCGGAGAACGACTGGTTCACGCGCATGGGCGTCACGCCGTACGTCGACTGGACCTGACGTGCGCTACCTGGTGGTCGGCGCCGGCGCACTCGGCGGGTACTTCGGCGGCAGGCTGCTCGAGGCCGACCGGGAGGTGACCTTTCTGCTGCGGCCCGGTCGCGCCAAGGCGTTGGCGAGCACGGGCCTCATCGTCAAGAGCCGCTTCGGCGACCTGTCGATCGCCGCACCACCGTTCGTCCTCGCCGACGGCATCGCCGGCCCCTTCGATGTCGTCGTCGTCGGCTGCAAGGCCTACGACCTCGCCGAGACGATGGACTCGTTCGCGCCCGCGGTCGGCCCCGACACGGCGATCCTGCCCTTGCTCAACGGCATGCGCCATCTCGACGAGCTGAAGCGGCGCTTCGGCGCGGCACGCGTGCTCGGCGGCTTGTGCATGATCTCGGCGACGCTCGACGCCGCCGGCACGATCCAGCATCTGAACGACCTGCACGGCATGGTCTTCGGCGAGCTCGACGGCAGCGCCTCGGCGCGGGTCGATAAGATCTTGGCCGACTTCTCGACCGCGAATTTCCAGTCCCGTGCCACACCGCTGATCCTGCAGGAGATGTGGGAGAAGTGGGTCTTCATCGCCTCGGTGGCGGGCCTGACCTGCCTGATGCGCGCGAGCATCGGCGACATCGTCACCGCCGGCGCCGCCGACCTGAACCTGCGCATGGTCGACGAGTGCTGCGCCATCGCCGCGGTCAACGGCTACGCGCCGCGACCACCGAGCGTCGAGCGTATCCGCTCGGGCGTCACCGCCACCGGCTCGCCGATGAGCGCCTCGATGCTGAAAGACCTGGAGCGCGGCGCCGCCGTCGAGGCCGACCATGTGCTGGGCGACCTGCTCGCACGCTCGGCCGAAGACCCGCAGGCGCCCTCGCTGCTGCGCGTCGCCTACCTGCACCTGAAGGCCTACGAAGCGCGACGCGCTGCGGCGAAGTAAGTCCGGCGCCGCTCGATCAGGGCGGCGTGCGGTCGCCGGACGGCGGCACGAACACGCCGGCATCGCAACCCAGCAGCGCGGCCACGGCGGCGCGCGTCGCCGGCACGATCGCTTCGGCGAAGGCGAGTGGCCTCGACGATTCGCGGCTGGCCAGCCATTGCAGCAGCATGCCGATCTGCAGGTCGGCGACGAGCACGGCGATGAGCGGGAGCGACAACCCCGGCTGCGCCGCACCGCGCAGCGCCAGCGCCGTCAGGCCCGGCTCGATCAACCCGGCCAGGCAGCGCACCCAGGCCTTCCTCAGGCTGGTCGCGGCGAACTGGCGCGCCAGCGCGCGCTGCTGCTGGAAGTGGGCGACGATCGGCAGCAGCTCGCGCGGCTCGATCCACTCGGTCGCGGCGCGCGCCAGCGGCAACGACGGAAAGCGCAGGCTTTCCTCGAGGATGCCGTCGCGGCCCTTGAAGTGCGCGTAGAAGGTCGAGCGGCCGACGTTGGCGCGCGCGGCGACGGCATCGACCGTCACCGCATCGATCCCTTCGGCCAGCATCAGCTCGACGAAGGCGCCCATCAGGGCCTGCCGGGTCTTCGCGGTGCGGCGGTCGGCGCGTAGGGGAGGCATGCGGCGAAGCTACGCGATTGTTCGAAGCGGCGCCACGCCGAATGGACACTTGGCGGCAAATGTCCAGATCCGGACGCGGCGGCTTCGAGGTTCGGTGCGCGGCCCACGCGCCCTGCCTACGATCGCCGCGGTTTGCGATGGAGTCGACGACATGGACATGCAGGAAGGCGCCGCGGCGCCGGGCGGGCGCGCCGCCGGAATCACCCTCGCGGCGCTCGCCGTGGTCACCCTGGCGCTGTTGCTCAACCATCCCTCGGGCGCCGCGCAGTCGTTCGCCGAGATGCTCAAGGAAGAGGCCGCGAACCGCGTCGCCGACGGCGTCATGCATGGCGGTTTCATGGCCGTGCTGGGGGGAGAGCTGGCCTGCCTGGCGGCTCTCTTCACGCGCCGCGCCATCCGTCCGTGGGCGAGCGCGGCGCTGGTGCTGTTCGGCATCGGCGCCGGCTTCCTGATGCTCTCGATGCTGGTCGACGGCCTGCTCACGCCGGCCATCGCCGCACGCTATGCCGAGGTGCCGGAGAAGCAGGAGGGTGCGCGCGTCGCCTTCGTGCTGATCGGCAGCCTGATCCGCTTTCTCATGCCCGCCGGCCTGCTCTTCCAAGCCGCCGGGCTGGCCGTCGCCGCGCTCGGGCTCTGGGGCAAGGAGACGCTGGCCCGCGCCGCGAGCGTGCTCGGCCTTGTCGTTTCGGTGATGACGGTCGCCGGCGTCGCCGCGACCGCCGGCACGAGCCCGCACATCGTCATCGTCTCGCTGCTCGGCTTTGCCGCGTGGTACGCGACGACGGGCATCGCCGCGGCGCTCGGCCGTCTTTGAGGCCGGTGCGAGCCGCGGCCCGGCCCGAGCCCTAAGTCGAGGCGCCGAACGCGCCGGCGGCGCGCAGGGCGTCGATCTCGGCCGGGCCGAGCGCCAGCCAGTCGCCGAGCACGGCATCGCCGTCGGCGCCGACCGCCGGCCCGCGCTCGCCCAGCTCGGCGCTGGCGCGCGACATGCGCCACGGCGGATTGACGCCGACGAACGAGCCGGCAGCGTCGCTGACGCGGCTGAACAGTCCGCGCGCCGCGAGATGTGGATCGTCGAGCGCGTCGCCCGGCTCGCCGTAGGCCGAGCAGGGAACGCCTGCCGCCTCGAGCGCGGCGACGCAGTCGGCAACGCTGCGCTGGTTGCTCCAGCGCAGCGATCCTCCGCGACCGGCGCATTTGAGACCGAACAGCGCGCGGCACGGTCTCGCCGGGACGGCGAGAATCGCGGCGCGATGCAAGACCCGAGTCCCCATGTTCGTGAAGCAGGCGCAGGACCCGGCGTCGTCTGCATCCATTCGAACGCGAGCACCTCGTCGCAGTGGCGCGCCCTCATGGAACGGCTCGCCACCCGCCATCGTGTGCTCGCCCCCGACTCGCTCGGCGCCGGCAAGAGCCCGGCATGGCCTGCCGATCGCGTCGTCATGCTGCGCGACGAGGTGGCGCTGCTCGAGCCGGTGTTCGCCGCGGCCGGCAGCCCCTTTTTCCTGATCGGGCATTCGTATGGCGGCGCGGTCGCCCTGCTCGCGGCGCTGGGCCGCCCCGAGCGCGTGCGCGCCCTGGTCCTCTACGAGCCGACCCTGTTCTCGCTGCTCGAGGAAGAATCGCCCGGGCAGGCGGCGGCAAACGGCATCCGCGCCGCCGCCGCCGACGCCGCCGCCGACATCGACGCCGGCCGTCCCTCGGTGGCTGGCGAGCGCTTCATCGACTACTGGATGGGCAAGGGCACCTGGCGCAGCATGCCCGAAGCGCGGCAGGCGTCGGTCGCCGCGTCGATGGGCAACATCGGCCAGTGGTCGCGCGTCCTGTTCGCGGAGCCGACGCCGTTGCAATCATTTCGCTCGTTGCGTGTACCTGTGCTGTACCTGGTCGGCACGGAGTCGCCGGCCTCGTCACGCGGCGTCGCGCGCCTGCTGACCGGCGTGCTGCCGAAGGTCACGGTCGTCGAGCTCGCCGGCCTCGGCCACATGGGGCCGGTGACCCATCCGGACATCGTCAACGACCGGATCGTCGACTTCCTCGGTCGTCACTGAGCGCGCAGCGCCGCTCGGGTCGAGGCCGATCAGCGCAAGAGCGCCTCGCCCGCAAGCCATTGCGCGCCCTGCCGGTAGAGCGCCTGCACCTCCGCGCCCTTCAGCCCCGGCATGTCGCGCTTGATCGGGTAGCCGATCCGAAGCTGCGCATACGCCAGGTGCCGGTAGCCCTCGGGAAAGCCGGCTAGCGTGGCCGCGTCGAGCACCGGCGGCGTTCCGGGCGTCACCGGGTCCATCCTGTCCTTCTCGTAGATCGGCTGGCGCAGGACGATGCCCCAGCGGCCATCGCGCTTCTCGAGAAAGTCGTAAAAGCGGCCGGTGCAGACGATGTCGCAGAGCACGCCCTCGACCGTGGCGCGCTGCGAGATCGTCATCTTGGTCTGGGTGATCGCGCGCGCGCCGGCGAGCTCGATCGAGCTGCCGCCGAGAAAGTGCAGGATGCTCACGCCCTTGTCCCAACCCTCGCGGCTGACGCGGATGAACTCCCGCGCCGGGCCCTGGAACCAAGTGGCCATCATCACGCCGTCGTCGTGCCACACGGTCTCGAAGCGCTCCCAGTCGCCGACGTCGCGCCAGAGCACCCAGTTCTGCAGAAGATCGCGAATGGCGAGCCGCTCCAGGACGCCGTCGTTCATGTCTGCTCCTTCAGAATCGAACCCATGGCGAAGCGTCGCGTGTTCATCCTGACAGTGCTGGCGATGCTTGCCTTCGCCGGCAATTCGCTGCTCTGCCGCGCCGCCTTCCACGCCGGCCGTACCGACGCCGCGAGCTTCACCACGATCCGCATCGTCGCCGGCGCGCTGGCGCTCTGGTTGATTGTGCGCATGCGCGACGGCAAGACCGCGCCGGCCGGCAACTGGCCGTCGGCGCTCGCCCTGTTCGCCTATGCCGCCGCGTTCTCGTTCGCCTACCTCAGCCTCAGCGCGGCGACCGGCGCGCTGCTCCTCTTCGGCGCGGTGCAGGCGACGATGATCGGTGTCGGCCTCTGGCGCGGCGAAGGCCTGCGCGGCTGGCAGACCGTCGGCCTAGCGCTGGCGCTCGGTGGCCTGATCGGACTGCTCCTGCCCGGCCTGTCGGCGCCGCCGCTGCAAGGCGCGGCGCTGATGCTCGCGGCCGGCGTTGCCTGGGGCATCTATTCGCTGCGCGGCAAGGGCGCGGGCGACCCGCTGCGTGTGACGGCGGGCAACTTCCTGCGCGCCGTCGCCTTCGCCGCGCTGCTCAGCCTGGCCCTCGCGTCGCGGCTGTCGCTCGACGGCGTCGGCGTCGCCTGCGCCATCGCCTCGGGCGCACTGACCTCGGGCGTCGGTTACGCGATCTGGTACACGGCGCTGCCCGGACTGAAGGCGACCAGCGCGGCGACGGTGCAGCTCAGCGTGCCGATCATCGCCGCGGTGGGCGGCATCGTGCTGCTCGGCGAGCCGCCGACGCTGCGCCTGTTGCTCGCGTCGGTGGCCATCCTCGGCGGCATCGCCATGGTCATTCGTTCGCGCTAAGAGCTGGTCCGGTCGAGCAGCGCCGCCAGGGTCTCGGGCATCGTGATGTGCGGGTTGTGGCTGGCGTCGAGCTCCTCGTAGCGCCAGCCCGGCTCGGCGCGCGCTCGCTCGGCGAATTGGCGGAACGCATCGCCCGGGCCGGGCCGCGTGCAATAGACGTAGCTGCGCGGCAATCGCTCGACGGCGCCGGTCAGGCGCAGCGCCTGCTCGAAGGTCGCAAGCGGCTGCGTCATGCGGCGCGGCCCGGCCCAGGCCAGGTCGGCCTCGAGCGTGTCGGGCGGCATCGGGTTCGCGGGCAGGCGCCAGCCCTCGCCCTGCGTCCGCGCCGCCTCGCGCGCTCGCGCCGTCGCCGTCTCGCCGATCAGATCGAAGAGAGACTGTCCGTCGCGCGGCACGAAGGCATCGAGATAGACCAGCCTGGCGATGCGCTCGGGCGCGCGGTCGGCGACGCCGGTGGCGACCATGCCGCCGTAGCTGTGGCCGATGAGGACGAGCTCGCGCAGGTCCTCGAACTGCAGCACGGCGAGGATGTCGGCGATGTGTGCGTCGAGGTCGATGCCGGCGTGCGCGAGGTGGCTGCGCTCGCCCAGGCCGGTGTGCGTCGGCGTGAACAGCTCGTGGCCGCGCGCTCGCAAGAGCGGCCGCATCTTCTTCCAGGCCCAGCCCGCCGACCAGGCACCGTGCGCCACCAGAAACGTTGCCATGCTGCGATCCTCTGCGTGGAAATGCGAATCATGCATCCCCGAACGCGGCGCAGCGAAGCGCCTGACCGGCCGCGCCTGTCACATCGCGTTCGCCCGCTGATCGCGTTTTCGCTGGCGCGCACGGGGCACGGTGCGCGCCGCACACTAGACTTCGGCCGCATGACAAGCAAGGACTGGCGGCCGACTGCCTTCGTCGAGACGTTGCCCGGCGTCGTCAGCGCGGAAGAGGCCGAAGTCAGCCGCGGCGAGCGGCGCCGCGCCATGTACGAGTTCTTGCGCCACCTGATGACGCTCGACTCGGCGGCGCTCGTCCTCATCGCGACGCTGGTCGAGAAGGCGTTCGCACAGCCGGTGCAGCGCGCCAGCGTCGGCATCGCCGTCGTTGCCTTTCTCGTCAGCCTGGTCGCCGGCGCCCTCACCTACCTCAACCTGCTCGCCAATCATCCCCGCGCCGGTGCGCCGCAGAATCCTTCGAGCGACGTGCGCCTCTACCTCTGGACCGGCATGGCGACGGTGATCGGCTTCATCGCGGGCATGGCCTTGCTGGCGCTGTTTTTCTGGGCCAACTGGTTCCGCTGAGTGCGAGAACCGACTCGGGAGCAAACGATGACATCGGAAACCAAGGCCGCCGACGACCCGGACTCGCAGGCCAACGTCGACGTCGGCGACAAGGCCGCGGTCGAGCGCTGGACGAAGGCGCTCGGCGTCACCGACGAGGCCTTGTGGAAGGCGGTGCAGATGGTCGGCACCCGCGTCGACAAGATCAAGGACTATCTCGGCGCGGGTCGCGCCGGAGAGCAGTCGGACGGCTGAGGCGCGCGCGCCCCCGGCCGATGCTCAGTCGATCTCGACCATCATCGCCTGGTGGTCCGAAGCCTGCGACCGCGCGTCGACGGCGATGTTCCGCAGCCGCTCGCGGAGGTCGCTGCTGGTGAAGACGAAGTCGCAGGCGTAGGACTCCTTCCATTGCGCGTGGTCGTGCACGCCCGCCGTCGCCGGCTGGTCGATCCCGGGATGCAATCGCTTCCAGGCGTCGTCGAACGCCGGCACGCCCTGATCGTCGAAGGCCGCGGTCATGCGCGCGTACGCGGCGTCGCTGGTCTTGCAGTTGAAGTCGCCGCAAAGCAGCGCCGAGACGGTCTCGGACTGGCTGTGGAAGGGCCCGTTCGATGCGTCGACGAGCCGCACGGCGAGCGCGTGCGTGCAGCATTCGGCGTGGTGCGCGCGCAGCGCCTCGACCTGCGCCGCGCGTTGCGTCGCCGAGTAGTACTCGAGATGCGTCGTCATCACGCGCAGCAGGCCGAAGGGCGCCTCGAGGGTCGCCTGGAGCAGCATGCGCGGCATGTTGCGCACCGCCGGGCCGACCGGCCACGGCAAGCGGAGCCGCGCGACCTGATGGACCGGCAGGCGGCTCAGGATCATGTTGCCGAAGCGGCGCCGGCCGCCGTCGGCCGCCGCAGTGTCGACGGCCACGCCCGCGATAGTGACGTAGCCCGGCAGCGCCGCGGCGAGCCGCGCGAACTGGTCCTCGCCGGCGCTGCCCTCGAGCGCCGGAAAGTTGCAGGCGACTTCCTGCAGGCAGAGCACGTCGAAGTCGGCGAAGTCGCGCGCCTCCCGGACGATGCGTTCCGGATCGACGCGGCCGTCGACGCCGAGGCACCACTGAACGTTCCAGGTCATTAGCTTCATGTCTTGACCGCCTCCACGCCTTGCCTCGGTCCCATGCCTTACCTCCTTCCGCTCAACGGATGCCGGCGCGCATGAACGACTGGACGAACTGGCGCTGGAACAGCAGGAAGCCGAGCAGCAGCGGCGCCGAGGTCATGAGCGTGGCAGCGGTGATGATCGACCAGTCGACGCCCTGGTCGGTCGACGAGAACACCTGCAGGCCGACGGTGAGCGGGCGCGTCTCGACCGAGTTGGTGACGATGAGCGGCCACAGGAAGTTGTTCCAGTGCGTGCTCACCGAGACCAGCGCGTAGGCGAGGTAGACCGGCCGGGCGAGCGGCACGTAGACCTTCATCAGCACCTGCAAGGCGCTCGCGCCTTCGACGCGGGCGGCGTCGACCAGCTCCTTCGGCACCGTCTTGAAGGTCTGGCGCAGCAGGAAGATGCCGAAGGCCGAGGCGAAATACGGCAGGCCGATGGCGAGGATGGTGTCGCGCAGGCCGAGCGCGTTCATGGTCGCGTAGTTCTCGACGATCAGCACGTCGGGCATGACCATGAGCTGCAGCAGGATGAGGGCGAAGACGAGGTCGCGGCCCGGGAATTCGAAGCGCGCCAGGGCGTACGCGGCGAGCGTACCCAGCACCAGCTGGGCGGCCAGCACCATCGTCACGAGCAGGGCCGTGTTCAGGAAGTAGCGCGCGAACGGCGCCGCGTTCCAGGCATTGACGAAGTTCTGCAGCGTCAGCGGCGCGCCGAGGTCGAAGCGCGTCGAATACGCGGAGGGATGGAATGCCGTCCACACCGCGTAGGCGAGCGGCAGGATCCAGAGCAGGCCGAGCAGCCAGGCGGCCGCGGTCTCGAGGACGCGCGAGGCCGGCGCCGGACGGAAGGCGGCGCTCATTGGTAGTGCGTGCGCCGGTCGAGAAAGCGGAACTTGAAGAGCGCGGTGAGGCCGAGCACCACGAGCACGACGACGGTGAGCGCCGCCGCGTAGCCGGAGTCCCAGAAGCTGAAGCCGACCTGGTAGATGTAGTAGAGCAGCAGCGTGCTGGCGTTGTCGGGGCCGCCGCGCGTCATGACGAAGATGTGGTCGACCATGCGCACCGAGTTGATGAGGGCGTTGATCAGCACGAACAGCGTCGTCGGCATCAGCAGCGGGAACAGCACGCGGCGGAAGTACTGCCAGCGCGACGCGCCCTCGAGCGCGGCGGCTTCGGCGAGCGAAGGCGAGATGCCCTGCAGCGCCGCCAGGTAGAAGATCATGAAGAAGCCCGCCTCCTTCCAGATCGCGACGACGATCAGCGCGCCGAGCACCGTGCTCTTGTCGCCGAGCCAGTTGTGGCTGGGCAGGCCGAGCGCCTGCGTGACCTGCTCGAGCAGGCCGTACTGCGGCGTGTAGAAGAAGAGCCAGATGTTGGCCACCGCGATCATCGGCAGCACCGTCGGCGTGAAGTAGGCCAGGCGCAGGAAGCCGCGCCCGGCGAGCTGGCCGTTGACCCAGAGCGCCATGGCGATGGCGAGCGCGATCGAGAGCGGAATCGTGCCTGCGGCGAAGGCGAGGTTGTTCCAGAGGGCGCGCCAGAACACCTCGTCCTCGACCATGCCGCGATAGTTGTCGAGGCCGGCGAAGTGCGAGGGCCTGCCCTTCTTCGGCGTCGAGTAGAAGCTGTGCCAGAGCGTGGCCAGGGCCGGCCAGTGCGTGAACGCCACGAGCAGCACCATCGCCGGCAGCAACAGCAGCCAGGCGGTGACGCGGTCGACGAAACGTGGCAAGGCGCGGATCCGTGCGGCGGCGCGATGCGAGTCGGCTCAGCCTACTTCTTGAAGTCCTTCAGGATGCGCACCGCCTCGCGCTGCGCATCCTTCATCGCGTCGGCCGGCGTCTTCGAGCCGGTGAGTGCCGCTTGCAGCCCGTTGTTCAGCGCCGTCGTGACGCGCTGGTTGTCGTGCGTCGAGAGCTCGGCCACCGAGTACTGGAGCTGGTCGCGCGCGACCACAGCCTGCGGCACCTCGGTGGCGTACTTCTTCATCTCCGGCGTATCCCAGGCCGCCGGCGTGACGGCAACGTAGCCGGTGGCGATGCTCCACGCTGCGGCGCGCTGCGGCGCCGTCGCCCACTTCGCGAAGCGCAGCGCCGCCGCCTGCTCGGCCGGCGTCGTCTTGGCGAAGATGTAGAAGTTGCCGCCGCCGGTCGGGCTGCCCGGATGCTTCTTCGCCGGCAGCATCGCCACGCCGAAGGGAAAGCCGGCGTTGGCGCGGATGTTGGTGAGGTTGCCGGTGGTGGTCCAGATCATCGCCGCCTTCTTCTCGAAGAAGTCCTTCGGCGTCGTGCCCCACTCGATCACGCCGCCCGGCATCACCTTGTGCTTCGCCGAGAGGTCGACCCAATATTGCAGCGCCTCGATCACGGCGGGCTTGTCGAAGTAGGTCTCGGTGCCGGCCTCGTTCATCAGCTCGGTGCCGTTCGGCGTCGTCAGGCCCTGGAACAGCCAGTACGGAAAGCCCGAGGAAGGGATCTTCACGCCCCACTGCGTGACGTTGCCGCTGGCATCGGTCTTGGTCAGCTTCTTCGCGAACTCGACCATCTGGTCCCAGCTCGCCGGACCCTTCTCGGGGTCGAGGCCGGCCTCCTTGAAGGCGTCCTTGTTCCAGTAGAGGACGATGGTCGAGCGCTGGAACGGGACACCCCAAGTCTTGCCGCCGGTGCGGCTGTTCATCATGAAGCTCTTGTAGAAGCCGTCGAGCCATTTCTTGTCGTCGACCGACTTGGCGATGTCGTCGATCGGCACGATCGCGTCCTCGTCGATGAGCGAGTACATGTCGGTCGAGAGCAGCACCGCGAGCTGCGGCGGCTTGCCGCTCTTGGTCGCGGTGAGCACCTTGACGATGCTCTCCTGGTAGGTGCCCGAGTAGACCGGGTTGACCTTGACGTCGGGGTTCTCCTTGCCGAAGTCGATCGCCATCTGGTCGATCGTCCTGGTGACCGGGCCGCCGACAGCGACCGGATAGTAGAAGTTGACCTCGGTGACCTTCTGCGCGGCGGCGGGCAAGGCCGCGGCGAGCGCGGCGGCGGCCAGGGAGATCAGGGCCAGTGCTTTCTTCATGCGTGTCTCCAGGTTCGAACGAGGGGAAGGTCAGGCAGGAACGGCAACGAGATCGTCGCGGCGCAGCCCCGTGACGGCGTCGAAGCGATGCGTGTCCGCGCGCCGCCAGGCCAGGCGAACGCCCGTGCCTTCGGCCAGATCGTGGCGTCCAGGCAAGCGGGCCGCGAGCGACTCACCGACTGTGCCGGGCGCCGATGTCGTGCAGGTGACTACCGTGTCGGCGCCCAGGTATTCGGCGCCCTGCACGATCGCGGCGACGCCGCCCGCGTCGGCTAGGTGAATGTGCTCGGGCCGTACGCCGAGCTTCAGGTCGGGCCGTCCCGGCGCGGCAACGATGTTCATCGGCGGCGTGCCGATGAAGCGCGCCGCGAATACCGAGGCCGGGCGCGCATAGAGCTCGGCCGGCGGCGCGTCCTGAGTTCCTCTCCGGCCCGCAGTCGCGCGGCTTCGAGCTATGGTTCGCCGTCAAGGTCTTCTTCGAGATGGTGCGCGGATTTCGCGCACTCCACTTCATCGGCCCCTGCGTCAC
>JANXWR010000578.1 GCA_025351025.1 Burkholderiales bacterium
CGGCTCGGTGGCCAGCCCGAACTCGAGACCGAGGCGATGCAGGACGGGTCGGACGCGGTTTCCGACTGGCCCTTGCTCAACGCCTTGCTCAACACCGCCGGCGGCGCGACCTGGGTCTCGCTGCACCACGGCGGCGGCGTCGGCATGGGCTATTCGCAGCATGCAGGCGTCGTCATCGTCTGCGACGGCACCGACGCCGCCGCCAAGCGCATCGAGCGCGTACTCTGGAACGACCCGGCGACCGGCGTCATGCGCCACGCCGACGCCGGCTACGAGGACGCGATCGAATGCGCCCGCGAGCAAGGGCTGGACATGCCCATGCTCGCCCCGACGCAGCGGTCATCCTGAGCGCAGCGAAGGATCCCGACATGCGCCAGACGAGATGCTTCGCTGCGCTCAGCATGACAGCGTCGAAGGCAAAGGCCGCATGATTCTGCTCGCGCCCGGCGCGTTGACGCTGGAGCAGCTGCAGGCGATCCACGCCGGTGCTGCGCCGCTCGTGCTGGCCGCGGCGGCGCGCGAAGCGATTCGCGCCAGCGCCGCGGTCGTGCAACGGGCGGCGCGCGGCGCCGAGCCGGTCTATGGCGTCAACACCGGCTTCGGCAAGCTCGCCAGCACGCGCATCGACGCCAAGCAACTGGACGCCTTGCAGCTCAATCTGATCCGCTCGCACTCGGCCGGCGTCGGCGAGCCGCTGCCGCCGGAGGTGGTTCGGCTCATGCTCGCGCTGAAGGCCGCGAGCCTGGCGCGCGGCCACTCGGGCGTGCGCGAATCGGTGGTCGACGCGCTGCTCGCCGTGCACAACGCCGGCCTCGTGCCGTACGTGCCTTCGCAGGGGTCGGTCGGCGCCTCGGGCGACCTCGCGCCGCTCGCGCACATGACGCTGGCGCTGACCGGCGAAGGCGAGATGCTCGTCGACGGGCAGCGCCTGCCAGCCGCGCCGGCGCTCGCTGCCGCCGGCATCGCGCCACTGGTGCTGGCCGCCAAGGAAGGGCTGGCCCTCATCAACGGCACGCAGGTCTCGACGGCGCTTGCCTTGCACGCCCTGCTCGACTTCGAGCCGGCGCTGGAGGCGGCGCTCGTCATCGGCGCAATGACCGTCGACGCGGCGCGCGGCAGCGATGGTCCGTTCGATCCGCGCATCCATGCCGTGCGCGGTCAGCCTGGACAGATCGACGTCGCCCAGTACTACCGCGCGCTGCTCGCCGGCAGCGCGATCCGGCGCTCGCACCTCGAGGGCGACGACCGCGTGCAGGACCCGTACAGCCTGCGCTGCCAGCCGCAGGTGGTCGGCGCCTGCCTCGACTCGCTGCGCCACGCGGCGCTGGTGCTGCTGCGCGAGGCCAACGCGGTGACCGACAACCCGCTCGTCTTCGTCGGCGAGGGCGCCGACGACGCGGGCGAGATCGTGTCGGGCGGCAACTTCCACGCCGAGCCGGTGGCGCTCGCCTGCGACGCGATGGCCCTGGCCATCGCCGAGGTCGGTGCGATCTCCGAGCGGCGCATTGCCATGCTGATCGATGCCGGCGTGTCGCGCCTGCCGCCGTTCCTCACCTCAGACCCCGGCTTGAACAGCGGCTTCATGATCGCGCATGTGACCGCGGCGGCGCTGGCCAGCGAGAACAAGTCGCTCGCGCACCCGGCCAGTGTCGACAGCCTGCCGACCAGCGCCAACCAGGAAGACCATGTCTCGATGGCAACCTTCGCGGCGCGGCGGCTGCAGCCGATGATCGCCAACACGGCGCATATCCTCGGCATCGAGCTGCTTGCCGCGGCGCAAGGCATCGAGTTTCTGCGCCCGCTGGTCAGCTCGGCCGCGCTAGAGTCCGCACATGCGTTGCTGCGCCAGCGCTGCCCGGCGATGCCGACCGACCGCTACCTCGCCCCCGACATCGAGCACGCGACCGGGCTGGTGCGTGACGGCTCTCTGGCCCGCCTCTTGCGAACGCTGCCTGAACTGCCGGTGCTCTGGAAGCCAGTCTGAATTTCAATCTCACCAGAAGGATCTCGACCATGAACAAACACCTCATCGCCGTCGCCGTCGCGGCATCGTTCGCGGCCGTTGCGCACGCCCAGGAAACCAAGGTGGCGATGGCCATCTCGGGCTGGACCGGCTTCGCGCCATTGACCCTGGCCAAGGAGGCCGGCCTCTTCAAGAAGCAGGGCCTCGACGTGACGATCAAGAAGATCCCGCAGAAGGACCGTCACCTCGCCATCGCCTCGGGCGACGTGCAGTGCGCGGCAACGACGGTCGAGACCTGGATCGGCTGGAACGCCGCCGGCGTGGCGACGACGCAGATCTTCCAGCTCGACAAGAGCTATGGCGCCGACGGCATGGTCGTGAAGAACAACATCGCCAGGATCAGCGACCTGAAGGGCAAGACCGTCGCCGCCAGCCCGCCCGGCACCTCGCCCTATTTCGCGCTGGCCTGGATGCTGAAGAAGAACGGCATGTCGCCCAAGGACGTGAAGGTCGTCAACCTCGAGCCGCAGCCGGCCGCCAACGCGATCATTGCCGGCACCGAAGGCATCGACGCCGCCATGACCTACGAGCCCTATCTCTCGGCGGTGCGCGCCAAGCCCGAAGCCGGCAAGATCATCGCCACGACGCTCGACTACCCGATGGTGATGGACACCTTCGGCTCCACGCCCAAGTTCCTGGCCGAGAACCCGAAGGCCGCCAAGGGCCTGGCCGATGCCTACTTCGAGGCCGTCGACATGATCAAGGCCGAGCCGAAGAAGAGCTTCGAGATCATGGGCGCCGACGTGAAGCAGTCGGGCGAGGCCTTCGAGGGCAGCCAGAAGTACCTGCGCTGGCAGGACCGCGCCGCGAACC
>JANXWR010000579.1 GCA_025351025.1 Burkholderiales bacterium
ACTGACGCGGAGGCCACCAATGCGCTGCTTCATCGGCATCGACCTGGGCTCGACGACCACCAAGGCGGTGGTCGTCGACGAGAACCAGAACATCCTCGGCCGCGGCATCACCAACTCGCGCTCGAACTACGACACGGCGGCGGCCATCGCCAAGCAGGAGGCGCTGGTCAACAGCCGCTTCCACCTGTTTCGCGACGCGCTGGGCAGCACGCAGGCACTGAACGGAGCGCTCGACGGCTTTCTCGGCCAGCTCGAGCGCGACTTCCGATCCGAGCAGTACCTGGAGCAGCTCGCCGATCTCGAACAGACCTGCCAGCGCAGCCTGGCCAGCGCCAAGTTCGGCGACGCCACGCGGGCGGTGGGCGAGACACTGACCGAGGTGTTCCGGCGGCTGACCGCTGAGGCACCGTCGCTGTTCGCGCCCGGAGCCAACCGCAAGTCGGACTTCTTTCGCGACATCGCCGGCAGCCAGTACCTGGCGACCGGCGAGCTCGTCGCGAAGGAAGCCGGCACGCGCTACGACTTCCTGCTCAACGTGTTCGACCGCTCCATCATCGAAGTCGAGAACCGCGTCTACGGGGACTCGATCCAGCGCCATCTGCTCGCCGCGCTGGAGCGCACCTTCGTCGCACTGCCCGACACCGCAGCGCGCCGCTCGCAGGTCGAAGCGCCGATCAAGGGCATCCTCGACACCGAACTGGAGGAGAGCTACGTGGTCGGCACCGGCTATGGCCGCGCGCGCCTGCCGTTCTCGAAGGAGCATGTGCGCTCGGAGATCCTCTGCCACGGCTTGGGCGCGCACGTGATGTACCCGGGCACGGCGACGGTGCTCGACATCGGCGGCCAGGACACCAAGGCGATCCAGGTCGACCCTGCCGGCATCGTCGAGAGCTTCCAGATGAACGACCGCTGCGCCGCCGGCTGCGGGCGCTACCTCGGCTACATCGCCGATGAAATGAACATGGGGCTGCACGAACTGGGACCGATGGCGATGAAGTCGACCAAGACGATCCGCATCAACTCGACCTGCACGGTGTTCGCAGGCGCAGAGTTGCGCGACCGGCTGTCTCTGGGCGACAAGCGTGAGGACATCATGGCCGGGCTGCACCGCGCGATCATCCTGCGCGCGATGTCGATCCTGGCGCGCTCCGGCGGCATCCGCGACGAATTCACCTTCACCGGCGGCGTGGCCAAGAACGAAGCGGCCGTGAAGGCGCTGAAGGACCTGGTGCGTGAAAATTACGGCGAGCTGACGCTCAACATCGACCCCGACTCGATCTACACCGGCGCCCTCGGCGGCGCCACGTTCGCCTGGCGCGCGGTGGTCGAAGACGGCAAGAGCATCGAGGCGCGAGCCTGACATGTGTACCCCCACGTTCACTTCGTTCACTGCCCCCCGAGGGGGCGCA
This sequence comes from Burkholderiales bacterium, assembly GCA_025351025.1. Lineage (GTDB taxonomy): Bacteria > Pseudomonadota > Gammaproteobacteria > Burkholderiales > Burkholderiaceae_C > Schlegelella_A. The sequence continues at coordinate 1,410 of JANXWR010000579.1, forward strand.
GGCCTCCCTTGGGGCGGCCCGGCGGGAGACCTGACATGACCTACACCATCGGCATCGACATCGGCTCCGGCGCGGTCAAGAGCGCGCTTTTCCGGGTGAAGGACGGCGAGCCCGAGTGGCTGGCCAAGCGTTGCGAGCGCATTCGGCGGCGCGATCCGATGACCCTGGCGCAGGAGGGGCGCGACGGCGTGCTCGAAGACGCCGGGCTGGCGCAGGGCGACATCGACTATATCGCCACTACCGGCGAGGGCGAGAACGTCAAGTTCTCGACCGGTCACTTCTATTCGATGACGACCCATGCACGCGGCGGCGTGTTCCTGCACCCGGGTGCCAACGCAGTGGTCGACATCGGCGCGCTGAACGGCCGTGCGATCTACGTCGATCCGCGCGGCAAGGTTCTGGCGTACAAGATGACCAGCCAGTGCGCCTCAGGCTCGGGGCAGTTCCTGGAGAACATCGCGCGCTATCTCGGCGTTGCGGTGGAGGAGATCGGCCCGCTGTCGCAGAGCTCGCAGAACCCCGAAAAATGCAGCTCCATCTGCGCCGTGCTCGCCGAAACCGACGTCATCAACATGGTGTCGCGCGGCATCGCCACCCCGGATGTGCTCAAGGGCATCCATCTGTCGATGGCGTCGCGCATCGTCAAGTTGTTGAAGGTCACCGGCATCAAGCAAGGTACCGCGCTGATCACCGGTGGCCTGGCGCTCGACAGCGGGCTGCTGGCGGCGATCCAGGAAGAGATGGTCAACGAAAAGATCAGCGTGACGGCGATCAGCCACCCCGACTCGATCTACGCCGGCGCCATCGGCGCGGCCCTGTGGGGCGCATTCAGGCACGCCAAGTTGAACGGGTTGCAGGAACGCGCGGCGGCATAAGCAAGACAGTCAGCACAGAACAGGAGACATCCGCATGGCACTGCTCATCAACGACAACTGCACCGCCTGCGATGCCTGCAAGCCGGTGTGCCCGAACGAAGCCATCAGCGTCGGCGATCCGATCTATGTGATCGATCCGTTTCGTTGCACGGAATGCGTGGGCGCCGAGGACGAGCCTCAATGCAAGCTGGTGTGCCCGGCCGATTGCATCGTCATGAACCCGGACTTCGAGGAAAGCCCGGAGCAACTGATGGCGAAGTACGAGGCGCTGCGCAACTGAGAGGGTGAGGGGGATTGGTCAGAATCAGCATCCACAGTGGCGGTCGCCTATCGGCCACGATCGGCCGTTCGAGTCGGCCAGCTGCCGGTCAGCACGACTGAAACCGGTCAGTCATGTTCGGACGGCGAAATGGCGCTTCGACCCATATCGACCAAGCGACTGGCGCAGCAATCAAGCGGTCGTTCGCTGGTCAGTCAACTTGGTGCGACCGAAGCCCGCGCCGCAGCCGCGCACCTTCGAGACTCAGCGATCGTCCTTCGCGGCCAACCGCCAGACGAGCCGTCAGCTCTTCGCTGACTTCTTCGCCGCCTTCTGTGCGGTCTCGAGGTTCTCGGCCTTCTTTGCAAGCTTGTCGGCGCGAGACGGCTTGTTGTCCTTGGTCGCTTTCGCTGTCTTTGGCTCTTTCGCGGGCTTGGGCGCCTTGGGTACCTTGGGAGGCTTGGCCTCCTTCAGCACCCTGACGGCCTTTTGCCTGGGCAGCTTGGTTCGAGCCCGCCGGTCTGCCCTCGTTTCCTTGAGCGCACGACGTTCCTCGAGCAGCGCCTCCTCTTGCGCGGAAGCCGGCTGGTCCGCCCCCTGCGAGAGGGCACGCCTCACGATCGCCAGGTGAAGCCGCGCGCCGTTCTTCTGGATCTGATGGGTCAGTGATGCTGTACGAATGGGCATGAGGCCGCTCCCGATTGGATGAGAGTCCAATGTAGGGCACGTCGGGTCTGCGTGCCGCTTTCTCTTCTGCACTGTCTTCGAGTACGTCGGCGCTGGCCAGGACGAGCCCGCCACAACGCGGGCCGGTTTCGGACATGGGTGAAGCAAGGTTCACTTCGTCTGCCACACCCTCGCGGAGGCTGTGCATCGTTCTGCTGCTCCTGCCCGTGCCGGGCCGAGCGCTGATACCCGCGATGAACGCTGCAATCGTCATTGGCCTGGAGTGCGCGCGGCTCGCCTGCCGCGCACGACCGCGCTCAGCGTGCCGACAATGAAGGCCGCGAGCGCCAGCGCGTTCAGCAGGCCGCCGGCTCGGACCCAGTCGAACTGCCCGGCCGCGTCCCCCGACAGCCGCAGGAGGACCGAGCCGTGCAGCAGTGCGAGCGGCACGTAAAACGTCGGGTGGTAGGGCACGGCCACGCGCAGCACGGCGGGAAAGAGGATCGGTGCGTGGCCGAACACCATCGAGAAGACGAAGCCGAGCGCGATTGCGTGCAGCGCCGCGTCGTACGAGGCCGTTCCGGGCACCAGGCCGCGTGCGAAGAGGATGACGGAGCTGCCGAGCGCCAGCCAGACATAGCCCGACAGCAGGCAGACCGCGATGAAGCGCGTCAGGCCGCGGCCGCGCACCGTGCGGCGTGCGATGTCCTGCTTCAGCAGCCAAGCCGCCAGCGCCAGCACGCCGGCCGCGAAGACTTGCAGCCCCCACGCCGATCGGGCGCCGAGCAAACCCGCGACGATTGCCACCAGCAGCAGCGCGAACACCCACGTCGCCACCGGCGAAGGCGGCAGGAAGCGCGACAGCTCGAGTCGTTCGCCGGCGATGGTGAGGATCAGGAACGCGAGCCACCAGGGCACGACCTCGTGCACCGTCCAGCCCGCCAGCCACAACGCGTTGCCGACCGACCAGCAGGCGGCGCCGACGGCAAGCGTGAACGTGAACAGCGCTGGCTGGCGTCGCCAAACATCGACCGACGCCACCAGCAGCACGAGGCTGCCGGCGAGGAAGAACCCGGCGGCGACAGCCGCTGCACCCATCACGGCCGAAGCGCCGCCCAGGCCCGCCAGCAGGGGCCCGAGGTAGGCCCAGGCGCGGCCGATCGCGACCGCGCGCTCCAGCGCGATCACCACGCCGAAGAAGCCGCAGATCATGAGCGGGCCGTGCATCGCCACGGCCGACACCGACACCGCGGGCATGCTCCAGCCGAGCCGCGCGAGCCCGGCGCCGGCACCGATGAAGAGGCCGACAAAAGCGAGCAGCAGCAAGGGAACCCGCCACGGCGGCGGCAAGCCGCCTGAGTTGGCGTGCGGTTCAGGGGCTGTGGGGCGCACGGGGGTGGACACCGTCGCGGCGCCAAGGCCCATCAGAAGGTCCAGCCAAAATGTTCGCGGGCGATGCCGGTCATCTTGTCGGGTGTCCAGGGCGGGTCCCAGACCAGACTCACCTCGACCCGCGTGCCGGGGGGCACGATAGCCGCGACGGCATCGCGCGCCTGGTCCATGATCATCTCGGCCATCGGGCAGGCTGCGGTCGTCATCGTGATGTCGATCAGCACGGCATCGGCGGTGACTTCGATGGCGTAGACCAGACCCAGCTCGACGATGTTCATGCCTGCCTCGGGGTCGTCCACCTGGCGCAGCGCCTCACGCACCGTGTCGTCGTCGGGCAGGGTCGTCATGACGCACCGTCGAGCCGGCGCACGAAGGGCAAACGCTGCGAAGGCGCGAACCCGACCGCGAACAGAAAGCCCAGCAAGGCCAGATCGCGCGGCGCGACGACGGTCTCCACACGATCGACGCGCAGCGCGCCGAGGTTGGCGAACAATTGGGACAGCAGCGCGCGGCCGACGCCGCGCCGCGCATACTCGGGGTCGACGCCGAGCGTGTCGATGACGGCCACCTGCTCGGTGCGGCCGAAGTCGCCGCGGTCGACGTGGGCCATCAGGTAGCCGACGTTCGCACCGTCCCTGCGAGCGGCGAGCGATACGCGCAAGCCGGCGCCGTCCATCGCCTCGGCGAGCTTGGTCCGGATGTACTCGGCGCGGTCGCGGCCGGTGATGCCTCGGTCGATGCGAACGATATCGCCCAGGTCGGCCGGCGTCATCGATCGAACGTCGGCCGTGTCGCGGGCCAAGCGCTCGAAGTCGTTGTTGGACGTGGCGCTGAAACTGATCTCGCGGCCGGGACCGTCGCCCGCCGCGACGATGACAACCGGTTCCGCGCCGGTGACGACGCTGAACCTGATCTCGTGGCCGGGCCCGTCGCCCACCGGCAGTGCGAGCGCGTCGTCGCGCTCGGGCAGATAGGCGCCGCCGCCCACTGCGCAGTCGACGAGGTGGTCCGGCGCCAGCCGGAAGCCCATGCGGTCCAGCCATCGCAGCATCGCGGAGTCGTTCCACGGCGCCTGCGTGCGCAGGTCGCGGACAGCGTGGCGCCGGGCCCATTGCGCGAGGGCGCCGAACAGGCGCGTGCCCACGCCGTGCCCGCGCGTATCGGTCCGAACGCCGACCAGCTCGAGCCGCAAGCTGCGTCCGTCACGGCCGAATTCGCCCTCGAGCACGCGCGCGAGAAGGTGGCCGGCGAAGCCGTAGTCGTCGATCGCAGCGAATTGCGCATGCAGCGCGGGCTCGCGCCGCGCGGCAGCCAGGCGCCGCTCGACATAGGCGCGCCGCGAGCGACCCTCGATGGCAGCGTCGATGGCAACAACCGCCGCGAGGTCGTCGGCTCTCAGTGCGCGCACCTCGAGATGCTGCGTGGCAATGGCTTCCATCCTCGTTTCTCCGTGGGGTGAGCAGGTTCTAGGACGAGGCATAGGCGAACGCCAGCGCGCGATCCATGTCTTCGTCGAGCAGGTCGTCGAGCGAGGGCAGCAGCGCCATCGTCTCTTTCTGGATGTGGGCCACCTGGCGCTCGACCATCTCGAGCGCCCCGCGCTTGAGCACGTCGAACCCGCTGTCGTCGAGTGTTCCCGTAGCGGCAGCGCGCGCCAGCGGCAATATTTCGGCAGCCACTGCGCGGATGGCGTCGTGCTCCTCCTTCAACAGGTCGGCGATGTCGCCTTCGCCGGCCCCGGCCATGCGCGGGAACAGCTCGCGTTCCTCGAAGTCGAAATGACGCCCGATGTCCTGCTCGATGAGACGGACGAAGGCGCTCGCGAGCTTGGCGAAATCGGGGTCGCGTGCGGCACCCGCACGTGGCGCTCGCGCGAAAGCCTGCTCGACGCGGCCGAGCAAATCGAGACTATCGCGATGTTCGGTGTCGAGCGTTTGGCTGACTTGATGCATGAAGCTCATGGTCGATCCACAAATGGGTATTCGAGTACCAGAATATAGAATCCGTCGACGACGTCATTGATTCAGCTCAAGCCGCGGGCGTGACACAGGGATGCGGGGTCGGCGCTCTGGCGCGCATCCGGCGCAGCAGGATCAGGAAGAAGCCGGCGAATGCCGCTGCGCCCAGCGCGCCGACGCCGGCCGCCAGCGCGGCAATCGGTGGGCTGTCGGCAACGACGGCCAGCGCGAGCCCCGCTAGCGCCGCCAGGTGGCAGAAGAACTGAATGGCGAGCGGGCGGTCCGCGCTCAACGACGACGGCACGGGCGGTCGCTTGCTGCCGCGCCCCGCGTGCATCGATGCGAGGAACGGCAGGATGCGTTGCAGGATGCCGAGCAAAAAGGTCAGCAGCCAGCCGCCGATCAGCGTCAGCCCGAACAAGGTGGGCAGGCCGGCCAACGGTGCGTCGAGCGCGACGGCGAGCGCGCCGGCCAGGCTGACCACGAGCGAGGCCCAGCCGATGCGCACCAGCGTGAAGGAGCGGCCGAGTTCGCGGCGCATGCCGGTGCGCAACGCTTCGCGCATCAGCCGCAGATGCAGCGCCACCGCGACGCTGCCGAAGGCAATCGCGATGACGCGCAGGGGCTGCGGCGCGACCCCGAACGCCGCCACCGCCGCGAGCGCCAGCGCCGTCACGGCGAGCGCGCACGACGCGAGCACATGCCGTTCATCAGGCGCGGCCGAGAGCGCGAACATCGGCACCAGGATGGTCGACAGCCCGAGAGCCAGCAGGCCCATGAAGCCGTAGGCCGCGAAGGCGATGTGCAACGCCAGGGCCGTCGTACGACTCAGCAGCGGTGCGCCCAGGTAGGCGCAAGCGAGCGAAAGTGCCGTGACCAGCACCACCAGCAGGGAGGCGAGGGCTGCCCAGCCGTGCGCCACCACGCCGGGCATGCCGCGGGCACCGCGCAGATTGTTCGCGAGCAACACCGCGTAGGCGAGCAAGGCGAGTGCCACGGCCACCGCACCGACCCCCAGCAGCAGCAGCAGGCCGCTGCCCATGCCAAAGGCGACGAAGGCGACACCGGGTGTGTACAGCCACCAGATCGCCGCTGGGCCGCCCCAAGGCGATCGACGCCCCCCGGGGGCAGGAGCGAAGCGACTGGGGGGCTGACTTTCCGCCGCCGGCCAGCGCGTCGATCGCACCGGCTGGCGCGTGGCCACCGGCAGCAACTGCAGGCTCGCGCCGATGGCGGTCATGACGAGCACGCCCAGCGTCACTAGGTGCAAGGCCGCCAGCGGCCATCCGAGCCCACCGGAGAAGCGGGGAAACTGGTTCGCCCCTGCCAGCAGCGCCAGCCAGGCGAGCAGATGGAAGGCGACGGCGGCGCCGAAGAAGCGAAACGGGATCGACGCCGGCAGCAGGCGGCTCGCCGCGCCGCCCAGAAATACCCCGGCGGCGGTCTTCACGGCGCGCGCTCGAGCCGCAGGCGGACCTCGCCCGGGTCGGCGTCGATTCGCTCGGCCACCCAGCCGATTTCGGCCAGCTCGGAATGGAGCAACTGAGGATCGCGGTCGAAATGGACGATCACCGTCGCACCGCTCACACCTTCTTGCTCACGCACGAGGCGCAAGATCGCGACCAGTGGCTGCGGCGGCGCGAGCCCGCGCACGTCGATGTGCTCGCCGCCGGCATCGTGCCAACGTCGTGGCATGGCCTCAGTGGTCATATTGTTGAGTCAGCGCACGCGTCGTCGAGCGCGCGCGGCCGTTGAACTGGGCGGAACGCCGCTCGTACCTTCAACCCAGTGCATGATGCAGTTCCTGCAGCTTACGGCGCAGCACCTTGCCGGTGGGCGTGCGCGGCAGCGTGGCCACCGCGTGCATCCAGCGTGGCCGCTGGTAGGGCGGCAAGGTGTCGGCGCAGGCGCGCAATGCGGCACTGGCTGCGGCGGCGTCATTCGCGACGAAGAAAAACGCCACCGCGTCGACCCCATCGCCGTCGGGCACGCAGACCGCCGCAGCTTCGACAACGCTTGGGGACCGCGACGAGAGCTGCTCTTCGAGTTCGACCAGGTTGACCCAGCGACCGCGAATCTTCACCAGCGAATCCTCGCGGCCCGCAAAGCGCCAGCCGCCGGCCTCGTTGCGCGTGAACAGATCGGCCGGGCAGAACGAACCGTCGCGGAAGGCCTCGGACTGCGCCTTCGGCCGGTCGAGGTAGCCGAGCGCGAGCGTGGACGCGCGGATGCAGATGCGTGTCGGCACACCGGCCTCGACCTCGTCGAGCGGCCGAATCTCGACTCCGGGCGATGGCGTGAAACCCCGCGCGTCGCCGTGATCGATCATCACGAGGATCAGCGTTTCTGACGCGCCGTAGCCGTTGACGATCGTGAGGCCCGTCTGGTTGCGCCACTCGTCGCGCAGGCTCGCGGAAAGGGCCTCGCCGGCCGACACGCACTGGCGCACGCCGGCGCGCGCAATTCCCGGCGCCAGTCCCTCATGCAGCAGGCTGCGGTACAGCGATGGCACGCTGAACAGCACCGTCGGGCGCCGGGCCTCGACCGTCGCGGCGACGCTCTGCGCTGTCGGCCACTGCGGGTCCAGAACCACGGTGGCACCGAGCTTCAGGCCGGCGAGCAGGCTGTTGGTCTGCGGGTAGACGAAAAAAAGCTTCGAGCTGGCGAACAGCGTGTCGTCGGCGCTCAGGCCGAGCGCCTCGCGCGACACCTGTTCGATGCGCCGCGCAACGCGCTGCGCATGCACCACCGCCTTGGGCTTGCCCGAAGTTCCCGACGAATGGCACCAAAATGCCGGCGCCTCGGGGTCCATCGCTTCAGGCGCGCTCGGCGATGCTTGCGCCACCGCGCGCCGCCAATCACCCAGCAGCATCACGCGTTCGCGCCACGGCGACGGCGTGTCGTCGAGCGCCTCGGCGAGGATCGCGCCGAACCCGGCTTCGTCGAGGATGTACTGCCACTCGCTTTCGGAAATGCGCGGGTTGACCGCGACTGCGACGCCACCGGCCCAGATCGTTCCGAGGAACGCGCCGACCCAGTCGCAGCCGTCGCTCAGCTTGATCGCCACGCGATCGCCCGGTCTGACACCGCGCAGGCGCCACACCGACGCGGCGCGTGCGACGCTGTCGCGCAATGCGCCGTAGCTCATGCTCTCGACGCCGCAGCACAGCGCAGTGCGCTGCGCATCGTGCCCGTCGAGCAATGCAGATGCCGCGTTCGTCGTCCTTGCGGGAACTTGCGCCGGCTGCGCCGCCGGGCGCGGCAGGTTGCGGCCCAACATGCTCGGCATGCCGGCGCGCCAGCGCGCGTATTCGTTGTTCAGCACGTCGGCGTGCTCGTGCTCCTCGGCGGCCAGTTCGCGATACAGCTGTTGCTCGGCGGACCCTTGCTCCGCCTGGGCCGAACGCCTGGCTAGGAATTCGGCGGCGCGCTTCTCCAGCCCGATCGCGATGCGAAACAGGTTGCTCGGCTCGTGCGGCCGATGCTTGACGCCGGCAAAGATCGCCGCCAGCTCTACCCTGAACGCGGGCGACGGGGTCGGCACGTCGACGCGGTACCGACGCGAAAGCGTTTCCATGTGCTCGCCCTCCATCACGGCAAAGCGGCCGAACAGATCGCGCAGGGCCGGATCGTCGCTTTCGGCGGCGGCACGCTGATAGAAGGCACGCCCGCCGAGCTCGATCTCGAACGCCGTGCGGATGCCTTCCGGCGCGGCGGCTTCGTCGACGTGGCGCGCATCTAGCAACTCGAGCCCGGCCCCGCAATGCGGACAGCTTGCGTAGGGAAACGCAAAGCCCACGCTGACCTTGGCGCACTGCCTGCAGCGCCACTGCAGGCTGGCATCAGCGCAGCAGATGTGGACGTCGTCGTCGAGCGGCCGGTGGCATTTCGGGCACAGCATGGCCTCGTCCTCAAAGTGGCCCGGCGAGCTCGAGCACCAGGCGCTGCGCCAGACCTGCCGCGACCAGGCGCCGATAGTTGGACGGCGTGACGGTGCTGCGCATCGGGCTCACCTGCTTTTGCACCCGCTTGCCGAGCTGCGCCAGAAGTTCGGCGTCGACGCACCGGCCGGTGAATTCGTCGCACCCGGCGAGCAGGAACGGATTCGGATTCGTGCCGGTGAGCGCGACGCGCAATTCGGCCAGCACGTCGCCCTGCAGCGTGAGTGCGCAGGCCACACCGGCGAGCGGAAAATCCATCGCCGCGCGCGTGCGTGCCCTGCGATAGCCGCTGCGCAGCCCCGGCTTGGCGGCTGGCACGCGGACGCACGCGAGCACCTCGTCTTGCGCCAGCGTCAGGTGCGCCGCGCCGTCGTCGGCGTAGAGCTCGGCCAGCGGGGCCCGTCGCGTGCCGCGGGTGGAGACCACTTCGACCTCGGCCCCCAGCACCAGCAGCGCGGGCGCCAGATCGCCGCTGAACGCGGCATGGCAGCGCTGGCCTTGCGGCGCGACATGGCAGATGTCGCCGCCGCGCTTGAGGCAGTACCGGTTCGCCGCGCGCCACCATTCGCTCTGGTTGTAGAACACGCAACGCGTGTCAAGGCACAGGTTGCCGCCTAGCGTGGCGACATTGCGGTGACCCGGGCCGGCGATCGCACGCGCGGCCTCGGCGAGCGCCGGGTACTGGTGCACGATCGACGCGTCGGTGCCGAGCCGCGCCAGCGTCACACAGGCACCCAAGGCCAGGCCGGTCTCGGTGCGTGCGATGTCGGACATGCCGCGCACCGCGCTCAGGTCGACGAGGAGGGGCGCGTGTTCGATGCCGCGCCGCAGGTTCGGCACCAGGTCGGTACCGCCGGCGAGGAGCCGTGCGCACGGGTTGGCGCCGAGCCACGCCACGACCTCGGCCAGGTTCGTCGGGCGCTTGAGTTCGAACTCGGGCATGCGTTCCATGCTCAACCCCTTTCGGCGACCGACTCTGCGGTCGCAGTGCGATGCGCGCGCAGCCGTTCCGTGCGCTTTCTGGCATGCATCGCCTCGAGCACCCGATCGGGCGTGGCGGGCAATTCGGTCAGGCGGATGCCGATGGCGTCGCAGATCGCGTTGGTGAGCGCCGGCGGGAAGCCGAGCAGCGCACCCTCGCTCGCTTCCTTGGCGCCGAAAGGGCCGAGCGGATCGCGGCT
>JANXWR010000027.1 GCA_025351025.1 Burkholderiales bacterium
TCCATGCGACGAGCAGGGTCGAGTCGAGCTCGACGCCCTCAGTGACCGGGCGCGCGAGAACTATCTCTATGCACGTGCCGTTGTCGGCATGGAATACGCGTATCCCAGGGTCTGCCCTGCTTCCCTGGGCGCCAACCGCAACTGACTGCGATCGCCGGCCGAGACCGGCCATCAGCGGCGCGTAGCCGCGACATAAGTCCTCGGCTTTCGGCGGAGGCAGTGAGAATGCCCGGTCGCTGCCAGGCATCCCATGACCAATCTTTCCGCCTTCCCCGTCACGCGCAAGTGGCCTGCGCAGCACCCGGACCGGATTCAGCTCTATTCGCTGCCCACGCCCAACGGCGTCAAGGTGTCGATCATGCTCGAGGAGACCGACCTGCCGTACGAGCTGCACCTGGTGCGCTTCGACGCCGACGACCAGCTCTCGCCCGAGTTCCTCTCCATAAGTCCCAACAACAAGATTCCGGCCATCCTCGATCCGCAAGGACCGGGTGGCCAGCCGCTGGCGCTGTTCGAATCGGGCGCGATCCTCATCTACCTGGCCGAAAAGTCGAGGCGATTCATGTCCGTGGATGCGGCGCTTCGCTACGAGACGATCCAGTGGTTGATGTTCCAGATAGGCGGCATCGGGCCGATGTTCGGCCAAGTCGGTTTCTTCAACAAGTTCGCGGGCAGGGACTACGAAGACAAGCGGCCGCTGCATCGCTACGTCGATGAGGCCAAGCGACTGCTGCGCGTGCTTGACCGTCACCTCGCAGGCCGCGCATGGGTCATGGGCAGCGACTACTCGATCGCCGACATCGCGACCTTTCCCTGGGTCAACAACCTGATCGGTTTCTACGGCGCCGGCGAGCTGGTCGGGATCGACGGATTCACCGAGGTGACGCGGGCGCTGAAGGCCTTTCTCGCCCGGCCGGCCGTGATTCGTGGCCTGACCATCCCGGCACGACCCAAGCCGGCCTGAGCGGCACGAAGCGATAGGATGCCGATGACGATCATCGTCGGGAGCATCGCTTGAACGACACCGCCACGTCCGTCAACGCCGAGGGCGTCTTCGAGCCCTTTGACATCGACCGCGTGCCCTGGGTCGAGTTGGCCCGCGGCGACCGCTTCGCCCTGCGCTACCCGCACCTCAGCACGTTCGGCGGCGGCTCGCAGATCAGCGTCGCCATGGAAATCCTGCCGCCCGGCAAGCAGGCGAACCAGTCGCACTTCCACATGCTCGAGGAAGAGCACGTCTACGTCGTCGAGGGCAGCCTGGCGCTGCGCCCGGGCGCGCGGAACGACGAGCTGTCGTCCAGCCGCTACGTGTGCTTTCCAGCGGGGCAGAAGGTCGGCCACCCGCTCTTCAATCACACCGGCGCGCCCTGCCGCTATCTCGTCTTCGGCAATCCGCAGCCGCACGACGTTGCCGTCTTTCCCGACCCCGGGCGGATCGAAGTCAGGCTCATGCGCGAGGCCTATCGCGTATCGCCGACCGTCGACTACTGGCAGGGCGTAGACCTCGATCGCAGCGCACCGTGACCGCATTCAACCCGTCGACCGTCACCCTGCTCGCCCTCGTGCCGCTGATCGTCTGGCGGATGTACTCCCGGTTCCGGCGCATGGTCGGCCAGCAGCGCCTGTCGCGCGTACGGCCCTGGATCACGCTGACGATCTTTCCGGCGCTGATCCTCCTCATCGCCTTCGCCACGCTCTCGCATCCCGAGCGGTTCGCAGGGCTGGCCGCGGGCCTGCTCGCGGGCGCGCTGCTCGGCGTCTTCGGCCTCGGCAAGACCCGCTTCGAGCCGACGCCTCAAGGCCTGTTCTACACGCCGAACGCACACCTCGGCATCGCTCTGTCGCTGCTCTTCGTGGCGCGCATTGCCTATCGCTTCATCGAGGTCTACGCGCTCGATCCCACCGTGCCGCACGGCATGAACGACTTCGCGCGCAGCCCCCTCACGCTTACCGTGTTCGGCCTGCTCGCCGGCTACTACGTCGCCTACGCCATCGGCCTCGTGCGCTGGCGCTTCCGCGTTCTGCGCGCCAAACGCGAGTGCGAGGCCGCGCCGATCGCCGAGACGCCGATCGACGCGTCGGCAACGACTGACCGGGCAGCGGGTGAAACGAGCTGACGCCGCGTCAGAAATTCCGCTTCATGTAGATGCCGAGCGTGCCCTTACGCAGTTGCATCGTCAGCCGGTCGTCGCCGCTCAGGCGAATGCCGAGCCCTTGCCGAATGAAGGCGAGCTGCGATTGCGCCGGTTTCCATTCGATGCCGACGCTGCTGCTCGTGGCCGGCGTGGCGCCGGTACCGATCGCGCGTTCGAGCAGGCTGCTCGTCGCCATCGGGCTGGGCGTGACGGTGCGCAGGCCGAGACTCACCGCCGGCAGGTTCGAGACCATCGGTCCGGCCGCGTCGAGATGCGGCTCCTGGACGATGCCGGCGCGCGGCGCGGTGTCGAAGCGGAGGCCGAAGTCAAGCGCGCCGCGCGTTGCGGCCCAGCGGTAATTGCCGCCGGAGTAGCCGGATCGGGTCGACCAGCGCAAGGGTGCTGCAGGCGCGTCCGGTCGCTCGTGCGACCGCGCCGCCCCGGCCGGTGCGACGGCCGCGCCGGGCACCTCCAGGGCCTGCGGCTCGGCCGCCGCCGCGCCCGCGGCGAGCATCGCCAGGGCGACAGGCAGCGCCGAGCCGCCACGAGCGACAGCGCGCACGCCACGGCGCACGCGCCGGAATTCCGGTTCGTTTCGATCCGCATCGCGCATTCTTCCCATGGTGCTGAAAAGGTAGCAAAGAAGGCTGCGCGGCCCCATGAGCCAGGGCCCCGGCCGGAGGTGAGAATGAGGAGATCGG
>JANXWR010000035.1 GCA_025351025.1 Burkholderiales bacterium
GGCCAGGGCACCTCGTTCAAGCTGATCCTGCCGCTGACCACGGCGGTGACGCAGGTCGTCATGCTGCGCTCGGGCGACAACATCGTCGCCGTGCCGTCGACGCTGGTCGAGATCGTGCGCCGCGCCAAGCCGGAAGAGATCACCGCGGCTTACGCCAGCAGCACCTACGAGTTCGGCGGCGCGACCTTGCCCTTCTTCTGGCTCGGCGCGCTGCTGCAAATGGGCGCCCAGGTGCTCGACTCGCAAGCACGGATGCGCACCGTGGTCGTCGTGCGCAGCGCGCAGCAGCGCATCGCGGTGCACGTCGACGAAGTGCTCGGCAACCAGGAAGTCGTCGTCAAGAACCTCGGCCCGCAGCTCTCGCGCCTGCCCGGCCTGGCCGGCATGACGCTGCTCGCCTCGGGCGTCGTCGCCCTGATCTACAACCCGGTCGCCTTAGCCACGCTCTACGGCGACGAGGCCCGTGCCGCGACGCAGGCGGCGCTGCGCCGCGACGATGCCTCGGCGCCGGCGCGGCCGACTGCCGCGTCCGGCCCGCCGGTGGCGCCGCTGATCCTCGTCGTCGACGATTCGCTGACGGTGCGGCGCGTGACGCAGCGCCTGCTGGTGCGCGAGGGCTACCGCGTGACGCTCGCCAAAGACGGCCTTGACGCCCTCGAGCGACTCGCCGAGGAGGTGCCGCAGGTCGTGCTGTCGGACATCGAGATGCCGCGCATGGACGGCTTCGACCTGGTCCGCAACCTCCGCGCGGACGCCCGCTGGCGCGCCCTGCCGGTGATCATGATCACCTCGCGCATCGCCCAGAAGCATCGCGACCATGCCGTCGAACTCGGCGTCGACCACTACCTCGGCAAGCCTTACTCGGAAGAAGACCTGATCTCGCTGATTGCACGATACACGGCGCGGGTCGAGGCCTGAGCTACCTTGTCCCCTCGAGCGCAGCGAGGGGTCTCGTCCCGCGCGGTCGAGAGAGCCTTCGCTCCGCTCAGGATGAGGGCGGTTTCTTCGCGCCGCGCACGACTGCGTAGCGTTTCAAGGTCTTCTCGCGCGCCTCGGCGTGGTCGACGATCGGCGGCGGATAGTCGCGGCCGAGCGCGATGCCGGCCGCCTGCAGGTCGATCGGCCCGGCTTCCCACGGCGCGTGGATCACGTCGTCGCCCAGTCGCGCCAGCTGCGGCAGGTAGCGGCGGATGAAGCGCCCTTGCGGGTCGAACTTGCGGCTCTGCGTCAGCGGGTTGAAGATGCGAAACCACGGTTGCGCGTCGCTGCCTGTCGATGCCGCCCATTGCCAGCCACCGTTGTTCGAGGCCAGCTCGTAGTCGATCAGGTGCTCGGCAAAGTAAGCCTCGCCGCGCCGCCAGTCGATGCCGAGGTCCTTGACCAGGAAGCTCGCCGTCACCATGCGCAGGCGGTTGTGCATATAGCCGCTCTGGTTGAGCTGCGCCATCGCCGCATCGATCAGCGGATAGCCGGTGCGGCCCTCGCACCAGGCGGCGAAGGCCTCGTCGGCGTGCTTGCCGTGCTCGAAGCGGATGCGGTCGTACTCTGGCCTGCATGCGTGCCCGACGACGTGCGGCACGTGGTGCAGCAGCTGCTGGTAGAAGTCGCGCCAGACCAGCTCCGAGAGCCAGACCTGGGCGCCGCGGCTGGCCGGCCGAGCCGCCGCCTCGCGCGCCAGCGTGCGGATCGAGACCGTGCCGAAGCGCAGGTGCACGCCGAGGTAGCTCGGCCCTTTGACCGCGGGGTAGTCGCGCGCCGTGTCGTAGTCGTCGATGCGGCCGAGAAAGTCGTCGAGCAGGGTCTGCGCGGCGGCGCTGCCGCCGTGCACCTTGAGGGCGTCGAGGTTGGTCGGCAGGAAGCCGAGCGCCGTCAGCGCCGGCACGCCGGGCTGGATGCCCGAGGGTAGCGGCGCCAGCGCCGCGGCGTGCCGCTCGACCGGGTAGGCCTTCAGGTAGAAGTCGTCGAGCTTGCCGAGCCAGGCGGTCCGGTACGGCGTGAACACGCTGTACGGCTTGCCGCTGCCGGCGAGGACCTCGTTGCGCTCGAAGACGACGTGGTCTTTCGAGGTGTGCAGCGCCACGCCGCGGCCGGCGAGCGCGCCGCGCACCGTTGCGTCGCGGGCCAGGGCGTAGGGGTCGTCGTCGTGGCTGGCATACACCGCCTGCACATGCAGCTCGCTCGCCAGGGCGACGATCTCGTCGGCGCCCCGGCCGTGGCGAACGATCAGGCGCACGCCCTCGCTGCCTTGGCTGCGGCCGAGCGCGGCCAGGTCGGCGTCGAGCGCCTCGACGCTTTGCCGGATGAACTCGACGCGGCGGTCGGTACGCGGCAAGGCGTCGAGGATCTCGCCGTCGAAGACGAAGGCGCACCAGACCCGGCGCGCCGCCTTCAGCGCGTGGTAGAGCGCGGCGTTGTCCTCGGTGCGCAGGTCGCGCCGCAGCCAGACGAGCGCGCCGTCGAGGGCCTTGTCCATGCGCCGGGAGTGTGCCGAAAAAGCCTTGAAGAGGGGGGTCGCTTCTCGTCGGGCCCGCGCGCGGAATAAAATGCCGACATGGCGGCGCAATCGATCAACCTGACCAATCAGTTCCTGATCGCCATGCCGGGCATGGGCGACGGCACCTTCGCGGGCACGGTCGTCTACATGTGCGAGCACACCGAAAAGGGCGCGC
>JANXWR010000068.1 GCA_025351025.1 Burkholderiales bacterium
CCAGGAATTCGGCCTTGAGCAGGATCCAGACACCGGCCGCGGAGAAAAATGACAACACCAGAAACAGCGCCGCGTGCACCGGGTTTTTGGCGGTCACGACGCGCAACGCCGCGAAAATCAGGATCGCGGAAAAGAAATAAAACAGCAGGCTCTTGAATTCAATCATGTCGTGTTACCGATATGCCGCATCCGCTGCGCGGGCGGCGGCAATTTCTTTCTCGTAGCGGTCGCCGACGGCGAGCAGCATGTCCTTCGTGAAGTACAGGTCTCCGCGCTTCTCGCCGTGGTATTCGAAGATGTGCGTCTCGACGATCGAGTCGACCGGGCAGCTCTCTTCGCAGAAGCCGCAGAAGATGCACTTGGTCAGGTCGATGTCGTAGCGCGTGGTGCGCCGCGAGCCGTCATCGCGCACCTCGCTTTCGATTGTGATGGCGAGCGCCGGGCAGACCGCCTCGCAGAGCTTGCAGGCGATGCAGCGTTCTTCGCCGTTCTCGTAGCGGCGCAGTGCATGCAGGCCGCGAAAGCGTGGGCTGAGCGGCGTCTTTTCTTCCGGATACTGGACCGTCACCTTCTTCGAGAGAAAGTGGCGGCCGGTGAGGCGCATGCCCTTGAAGAGCTCGCCGAGCATGAAGCTCGAGAGAAAGTCCTTGATCGGTGTGGCTTCGGCCATGCTCGAATCTCTACTTCCAGATGTTCCAGGGCGACTGGATCACGAGCCCGACGACGACCAGCCAGACCAGCGTCACCGGAATGAAGATCTTCCAGCCGAGCCGCATGATCTGGTCGTAGCGAAAGCGTGGGAAGGTGGCGCGCACCCAAAGGAACATGGTGGCGATGACGAAGGTCTTGGCGAACAGCCAGAACCAGTTCCAGAACCAGCCCGTGCTGACGACCCAGCCGGGCGTGTCCATGCCGACGATGGCGAACGAGATCGGCGCCATCCAGCCGCCGAGGAACATCACCGAGGCCAGCGTCGAGACCAGGATGATGTTGGCGTACTCGGCGAGGAAGAACATCGCGAAGGCCATGCCCGAGTACTCGACCATGTGACCGGCGACGATCTCGGACTCGCCCTCGACCACGTCGAAAGGCGCGCGGTTGGTCTCGGCGATGCCCGAGATCACGTAGACGACGTAGATCGGCAGCAGCGGCAGCCAGTTCCAGCTCAGGAAGGTGGCGCCGTGCTCGGCGAAGAATCCCTTGCCCTGGCCGAGCACAATGTCGGTCATGTTGAGACTGCCCGAGACCATGAGCACGACGACGAGGGCGAAGCCCATCGCGATCTCGTAGCTGACCATCTGCGCCGAGGCGCGCAGCGCGCCGAGGAAGGCGTACTTCGAGTTCGAGGCCCAGCCGGCGATGATCACGCCGTAGACTTCCATCGAGGTGATCGCCATCAGGAAGAGCAGGCCGGCGTTGATGTTCGAGAGCGCCTTCTCGGGCCCGAAAGGCACGACTACCCAGGCGGCGAGCGCCGGCATGATCGTCATCACCGGGCCGAGGAAGAAGAGGCCCTTGTTGGCCGCCGTCGGGACGATGATCTCCTTGAAGATCAGCTTGATGGCGTCGGCGATCGGTTGCAACAGGCCGAGCGGCCCGACGCGGTTGGGGCCCGGCCGGATCTGGCTCCAGCCGATCGCCTTGCGCTCCCAGAGCGTCAGGTAGGCGACGCAGAGCATCAAGGGCACCAGCAGTACGACGATCCGCGCCACGGCCCACACGGTCGGCCAGGCGCCGCCGAAGTTCGCGGCGCCGAAGCTGGTGATCGAGTCGATCATCGGTCGCGCGCCTTCAGACCGCACCCGCGGCCGTGGCCGCGGCCATGGCATTGGTTGCAGGCGCCACCGCCTCGACCGCGATCTCGAGGCGCCCGAACATCGGGCCCAGCGGCGCGGTGCGCGGATGCGCCGCGGGCACGCGCAGCACGTTCGACGCGAGCGAGGCATCGATGCGTGCCGGCAGCACGACGGAGGCACCGCCTTGCGTGACGCGGACCGGCGTGCCGTCGACGATGCCGTGCTCGGCCGCGAGCTCGCTCGGCACGCCGACCATCGGCGACCGCGCGTCGGCTGTCATCTGCAGCGCGCTGGCGCGGCGCACGATCGGATCGGTGGCGTAGATCGGCACATCGGCGATGCGCTCGAGCATAGGCCCGGATCCTTCGCTGCGCGCAGGGTGACGCTCCGCTTCAACGCCCGTCATCCTGAGCGAAGCGAAGGATCGCGACGCCAGCCTGTCGGGAATCTTCGCGACATCGCCGAGCGCTTCGGCGCGCACGTCTTCCGAGGTCTCGAATGCAAAGCCCGGCAGCCCGAGCAGGTTGCCGAGCACGCGCAGCACCTTCCACGCCGGCCGCGCTTCGCCCAGCGGCTTGACGACGCCGTGAAAGCTCTGCACCCGTCCTTCGGCGTTGACGAAGGTGCCCGAGGTCTCGGTGAAGGGAACAATGGGCAAGAGCACGTCGGCCAGCTCGTCGCCGGGCGCCGGCTTGAACGAGGTCAGCGACACGACCATCTCGGCGCCGCGCAAGGCGGCGACGGCCGCGGCGCCGTCGGCCGCGTCGAGCACTGGCTCGACATTCACCAGCACGCAGGCCTTGAGCGGCGTGTCGCTACCGAGCATGCGCGACGCGCTGGCGCCGCCCTCGCCCGGCAAGGCGTTGACGAGCTGCGCGCCGACCGCGTTGCCGCCGTCGACGAGCCAGCCGAAACTCGCGCCGGTCTGCTCGGCGATGGCGCGAGACAGTCGCTCGATCTCTGCAGCCTGCGGGTGCTGCGCTGCGGCGTTGCCGAGCAGCACCGCCTTGCGTTGGCCCGACGCCAGCGTCGCGGCGATTACGCGACTCTGGTCGCGCGAAGTGCTGTCATGGTCGCGCGAAGCGCTGTCACCCTGAGCGGAGCGAAGGGTCTCCTCGTCGTCTGGCGATCCTTCGCTGCCCTCAGGATGACAGGCGCGGAGGATGTCGGTCAGGGCCTGCGCCCAGGCGCTGGGCGCGACGGCGAGGCTGGCACCCATGGGCATCAGCCAGTCGTCGCGCAAGGCGTGCAGGCTCATGACCTTGGCGCCCTTCTTCGTCGCCTGACGCAGGCGCTGCGCGAAGAGCGGATGGTCCTTGCGCAGGAACGAGCCGACGACGAGCACGCGTTGCAGATCGGAAAGCGAGGCGATCGAGCGGCCGAGCCAGCGGATGCCCGCGCCTGCGGTCGCCGGCGCGACCTCGCGCAGCCGCGAGTCGATGTTCTCGCTGCCCAAGCCGCGCATCAGCTTGGCGAGCAGGTGCAGCTCTTCGACGGTGCAAATCGGAGAGGCGAGCGCGCCGACGCTTTGCGCGCCGTGCTCGACCGAGATCTGCGTCAAGCCGCGCGACACGTAGTCGAGCGCCGCCGTCCAGTCGACTGCTTTCCATTCGCCGCCCTGGCGGATCATCGGCGTGGTCAATCGCTCGGGCGAGTTGAAGGCTTCATACGAGAAGCGGTCGCGGTCGGCGAGCCAGCATTCATTGACGTCTTCGTTCTCGAGCGGCACGACGCGCATCACCTGCGCGCCCTTGACTTGGACGATCAGGTTGGCGCCGGTCGAGTCGTGCGGGCTCACGCTCTTGCGACGCGAGAGCTCCCAGGTGCGGGCGCTGTAGCGGAACGGCTTGCTCGTCAGCGCGCCGACCGGGCAGATATCGATCATGTTGCCCGAGAGCTCGGAGTCGATCGTCTCGCCGGCGATGGTCGTGATCTCGGAGTGCTCGCCGCGATGGATCATGCCGAGCTCCATCACGCCGGCCACCTCCTGGCCGAAACGGACGCAGCGCGTGCAATGGATGCAGCGGTTCATCTCCTTCATCGAGATCAGCGGGCCGACGTCTTTCGGGAAGACGACGCGCTTGTCTTCGTCGTAGCGCGACGACGATGCGCCGTAGCCGACCGCCAGATCCTGCAGCTGGCACTCGCCGCCCTGGTCGCAGATCGGGCAGTCGAGCGGGTGGTTGATGAGCAGGAACTCCATCACCCCCTGCTGCGCGTTCAGGGCCTTGTCGCTCCTGGTGCGGACGATCATGCCCTGCGTCACCGGCGTGGCGCAGGCCGGCATCGGCTTGGGCGCCTTCTCGATGTCGACCAGGCACATCCGGCAATTGGCGGCGATGGACAGCTTCTTGTGATAGCAGAAGTGCGGGATGTAGGTGCCGGCGGCGTCGGCGGCATGCATGACCATGCTGCCCTCGGGCACCAAGACCTTCTGGCCGTCGAGGTCGATCTCGATCATGACGTGGCCCGCGCGACGGGGCGACGCGCTTCGCCGACCGGCGAGACGGTGGGATGTGCAACCCCGGCGAGCGACGAGCTCTGCTCCGGATGGATGCTCGCCGACGGGCCGATCGTTCCGGCGTGTACCGGCTTGGCGTTCTTCTCGATCAACGCCACGAACTCGTCGCGAAAGTGCTTGATCATCGCCCGCACCGGCATCGCCGCGGCGTCGCCGAGGGCGCAGATGGTGCGGCCCTGGATGTTGTCGCTGACCGAGTTGAGCAGGTCGATGTCCTGCATCCGGCCCTGGCCATTGGCGATGCGCTCGACCATGCGGTAGAGCCAGCCCGTGCCTTCGCGGCAAGGCGTGCACTGGCCGCAGCTTTCGTGCATGTAGAAGTACGAGAGGCGCAGCAGCGAATGGACCATCGAGCGCGAGTCGTCCATGACGATGACCGCGCCCGAGCCGAGCATCGAGCCGGCCTTGGCGATGGCGTCGTAGTCCATCGTCAGCGTGTTCATGACCGCCGCCGGCAGCACCGGCGCCGACGAGCCACCCGGGATCACGGCCTTCAGCGTGCGCCCTTCGGTCACACCGCCCGCGAGCTCGAGCAGCTTGGTGAACGGCGTGCCGAGCGGCACCTCGTAGTTGCCGGGCTTTTGCACGTCGCCGACGACCGAGAAGATCTTCGTGCCGCCGTTGTTCGGCTTGCCGATCTCGAGATAGGCCGGGCCGCCGTTGACGATGATCCACGGCACCGCGGCGAAGGTCTCGGTGTTGTTGATCGTCGTCGGCTTGCCGTAGAGACCGTAGCTCGCCGGGAACGGCGGCTTGAAGCGCGGCTGGCCCTTCTTGCCTTCGAGCGACTCGAGCAGCGCCGTCTCTTCGCCGCAGATGTAGGCGCCGAAGCCGTGGCAGGCGTGCAGCTGGAAATTCCAGGCCGAGCCGACGATCTTCTCGCCCAGCAGGCCGGCAGCGCGCGCTTCCTCGAGGGCTTCTTCGAAGCGCTCGTAGACCTGGAAGATCTCGCCGTGGATGTAGTTGTAGGCGACCGCCACGCCCATCGCATAGGCCGCGATCGCCATGCCCTCGATGACGATGTGCGGGTTGAACATGAGCAAGTCGCGGTCCTTGCAGGTGCCGGGCTCGCCTTCGTCGGAATTGCAGACCAGATACTTCGCGCCCGGGAACTGGCGCGGCATGAAGCTCCACTTCAGACCGGTCGGAAAGCCTGCGCCGCCGCGGCCGCGCAGACCCGACGCCTTGACCTCGGCGATGACCTGCTCGGGCGTCATGCCGACGCCGTCACCGGTGCCGTTGAGCAGGATCTTGCGCAGCGCCTTGTAGCCGCCGCGCGCTTCGTAGTCTTTGAGGCGCCAGTTCTTGCCGTCGAGGCCGGCATAGATCTGCGGCGCGATGTGGCGACCGTGGAAACAGGTCTCGGTCCCGGTCGCCTGGAAGCGGGAAAGATCGGGCATGGCGCTCATGATCCGTTCGACGCCGCCGATGCACGCAAGGACGAGACCAGCTCGTCGAGCCGGGCTTCGCTCATGAAGCTCACCATCTGCAGGTCGTTGACGAGCAGCACCGGCGCGTCGGCGCAGGCGCCCAGGCACTCGGCCTTCTGCACAGTGAAGGCGCCGTCGGCGGTCGTGCCGCCTTCGTCGATGCCGAGCGACGCGCACAGGTGCTCGAGCGCATGCTGGCCGCCGCGCAGCTGGCACGGCAGGTTGGTGCAGACGTTGAGCTTGACGCGCCCGACCGGCGCCTGGTTGAACATGTTGTAGAAGGTCGTCACCTCGTGCACGGCGATCGGCGGCATGCCGAGCGCCTCGGCGACGATCTGTTCGCTTTCGCGCGAGATGTAGCCGTGCTCCCTCTGCAGGATGGCCAGGCAGGCGATCACCGCCGAGGCCTTGCCTTCGGGCGGGTACTTGGCGATCTCGCGCGCGAAGCCTTTCGCGGCGGCCTCCGAGAGCATGGCCTTCGCCGCGGACCGATCATTCATCGATCGATCTCCCCGAACACGATGTCCATGGTGCCGATGACGGCGACAGCGTCGGCGATCATGTGGCCGCGCGCCATCTCGTCGAGCGCGGCCAGGTGCGGAAAGCCGGGCGCGCGGATCTTCAGTCGGTAGGGCTTGTTGGCACCGTCGCTGACGATGTAGATGCCGAACTCGCCCTTCGGGTGCTCGACCGCGGCATAGGCCTCACCCTCGGGCACGCGAAAGCCCTCGGTGAAAAGCTTGAAGTGATGGATCAGGTCTTCCATCCCGGTCTTCATCTCGACCCGCGACGGCGGCGCCACCTTGTGGTTGGACGTGATCACCGGCCCCGGATTGGCCTGCAGCCAGTCGACGCACTGGCGGACGATGCGGTTGGCCTGGCGCATCTCTTCGATGCGCACCAGGTAGCGGTCGTAGGTGTCGCCGTTGACACCCAGCGGCACGTCGAAGTCCATCTTGTCGTAGACGTCGTAGGGCTGGTGCTTGCGCAGGTCCCACAAGATTCCGGAGCCGCGCAGCATCGGCCCCGTGAAGCCGAGGTTGAGCGCGCGCTCGGGCGTGACGACGCCGATGCCGACGGTGCGCTGTTTCCAGATGCGGTTGTCGGTGAGCAGGGTCTCGTACTCGTCGACCTTGGCCGGAAAGCGCTTCACGAAATCGTCGATGAAGTCGAGCAGCGAGCCATGC
>JANXWR010000090.1 GCA_025351025.1 Burkholderiales bacterium
GAAGCCGAAGCCGGCGAGCAGCTCGGCGGTGCGCCGCGCATGCGGAGCGTTGTCGCCTGGGGGCGTGTCGGTGGGCACGCGCACCAGCTCCTGCAGGAACGCAGTCTCCTCGACGAAATGGGCGTCGATCCAGGCGTCGAGCTTTTCGTAGCTGCTCATCATGGCGAGGCCTCGGTCCCGGACTCGTCGGCGAATTGCAGGAGAACGTGGGTGAAAGCCTCGACCGCGAGCTGCATGTCGTCGGCGGTCGACGACTCGAGCGGGTTGTGGCTGATGCCGGCGTTCTCGCCGCGCACGAACAGCATCGACTGCGGCATCGCCTCGGCCAGCTTCATCGCATCGTGGCCGGCGCCGCTCGGCATGCGGTGCACCGGCAGGCCGGCGGCGGCGACGGCGCGCTCCCAGCGCGCCTGGCCGGCGGCGTTGCAGGGCGCCGCGGCGGCGCGCATCGTCTCGTCGAGCGACATGGAAAGCCCGCGCCGCGCGCAGATGGCGTGCAGCTCGGCGAGCACGTCGGCGGCGCAGTCGTCGCGCACGGCGTCGGTGGTGGAGCGGATGTCGAGCGTGAAGCGGCAGCGGCCGGGCACGACGTTGGTCGAGCCGTTCGGCACCTCGAGCATGCCCATCGTGCCGACCAGGTCGGGCACTTCGGAGGCACGCTTCTCGAGATAGACGGCGAGCTCGGCGACCGCCGCGGCGGCGTTGCGTCGCGTGCCCATCGGCGTCGTGCCGGCGTGGCTGGCCATGCCGCGCACCTCGCCGGCGTAGCGCACGCCGCCGTTGATCGAGGTGACGACGCCGAGCGGCAGGCCGAGGCCGTTGAGCACCGGACCCTGCTCTATGTGCACTTCGACGAAACCGAGGTAGCGCGCGGGGTCGCGGCGCAACGCGGCGATCGCCGAGGCCGTCGCCGGCAGCCCGGCGTGGCGCATCGCTTCGCGCATGGTCGTGCCGGCGGCATCGCGCTGGTCGAGCCAGGCCGGGTCGAACTGGCCGACCAGCGCGCCCGAGCCGAGAAAGGTCGCCTTGTAGCGCTGGCCTTCTTCTTCGGCGAAGGCGACGACCTCGATCGCGAACGGCAGGCGCTTGCCGGCGCGCCGCAGCTCGCGCACGCAGATCATCGGCACGAAGATGCCGAGCCGGCCGTCGTACTTGCCGCCGTTGCGCACGGTGTCGAAATGGCTGCCGGTGAGCAGCGTCTTGGCCTCCGCGTGCTCGCCGCGATAGACGCCGACGACGTTGCCGACGGCGTCGATCGAGACCTCGTCGAAGCCGCATTCGCGCATCCATCGCACAAGCTGCGCGGCGCAGGCGCGGTGCGCATCGGTGAGATAGGTGACGGTGAGCTGGCCGTGCTCTACGAAGCCCGGATCGGAGTGCGTCGCCAGCAGCTCGGCGCAATCCCAAGCCTGGTTGCCCAGCACCGGATGGAAGTCGAAGCGATCGTCGAGGCGCAGCTCGGCGACGCGATGCACGTTGCGCAGCCCCTCCTCGAATTCGAAGTCCGGGTGGTTCTCGAGGCGTCGCTCGAAGCTGGCGATGATCGCCTGCTTGGAAAGGCCGTCGCCGCGCGGCCCGCGCACCGCGAGCATGAACGGAACGCCGAACTTCTCCTGGTAGGCGGCGTTGAGGCGTTGCAGCGTCGCGAGTTCTGCACGCGTGCATTGCGTGAGTGTGGCCTTGCCTTGCTCGTGCGTCGATTCGGTGGTGAGGGCGTTCGCCGCCATCGCCTTGCCCGCCAGCTCGGGGTGGGCGCGCAGCAGGGCGAGCCGACGCTCGCGGCTGGCGCCATCGACCGTCTCGACGAGCACGCGCTTCAGCTGCGCCAGGCTGATGAAGGGCCGGCGCGGCTCGGCCCACTCGGCGACCCAGGGCGAGTGCTCGTAGATGCCGCGCAGCAGCACGCCGAAGGCCGCCGGCGACGCGGCGTTGATCTCGTCGAGCGTGAGCTTGCGCTGCATGGCTGGGGCCTAGGCGGCCGCGCTCGTCGGCGCGGGCGGAACGAAGGGATGCACCGACTTCCAGTGCCGGGCGATGTCGATGCGGCGCGCCACCCAGACATGCTCGCGGGTCGCGATGTGGTCGAGAAAGCGGCGCAGCGCGCCGATCCGGCCGGGCTTGCCGAGCAGCCGGCAGTGCATGCCGACCGACATCATCTTCGGCCGGTCCAGGCCTTCGGGGTCGCCTTCGTCGTAGAGCGCATCGAAGCTGTCGCGCAGGTAGGCGTAGAAGTGTTCGCCGGTGTTGAAGCCCTGGGTCTGCACGAAGCGCATGTCGTTGGTGTCGAGCGAATAGGGCACGACGAGATGCGGCAGGCGGCTGCCGTCGCCGGTCTCGACCTCGGTCCAGAAGGGCAGGTCGTCGCCGTAGTAATCGCTGTCGTACTCGTAGCCGCCCTGCTCGACGACGAGGCGGCGCGTGTTCGGGCTGTCACGGCCGGTGTACCAGCCGAGCGGCCAGGCGCCACCTGTCAGGTCCTTCAGCACGTGCGTGGCCAGGCCGATGTGGCGGCGCTCGGTCGCCTCGGGCAGGTTCTGGTAGTGGATCCAGCGCAGGCCGTGGTTGGCGATCTCGTGACCGCGCTCCATGAAGGCGGCAACCAGCTCCGGGTAGCGTTCGAGCGCCATGCCGACGCCGAAGACGGTGAGCGGCAGCTGCCGCTGTTCGAACTCGCGCAGGATGCGCCAGACGCCGACGCGCGAGCCGTACTCGTACATCGACTCCATCGTCATGTGCCGGTTCTCGTAGGCCTGCGCAGTGATCAGCTCGGATAAAAAAGTCTCCGAGGTCGGGTCGCCGTGCAGCACGTTGTTCTCGCCGCCCTCTTCGTAGTTGAGAACGAACTGCACGGCGATGCGCGCGCCGTTCGGCCAGCGCGCATGCGGCGGGCGCGGGCCGTAGCCGACGAGGTTCCGCGGATAGGTCATGGGGAAACCTTCGCGCTTCGCGCTGCGGTATGCGCCTTGGGAGCGGCCCGGCGGCTCATGGCCTGATCATTGCGGACGAAGCGCCGCGGCGAGATCGGGGAAACGCGGTTGCAGGCGCAGGTTCTGCTCGACGTGGTGCAGATGGCTCTCCATCAGCCGGGCGGCGGCGCGGCTGTCGTGCTTCTCGAGCGCGTCGACGATCGCCACGTGCTCCTCGAACGAATGCTCCGCCGAGTGCGCCGACTGGTACATCAGGGCGATCAGCGACGAGCGCGAGACCAGCTCGCCGATCATGCCGGCGAGCACCGCGTTGCCGAGCATGCCGGCGATGACGACGTGAAAGTCGGCGAGCAGCCGCGTGCGGCCCGAGACGTCGGTGCGGCGAATCGCTGCCTC
Organism: Burkholderiales bacterium; assembly: GCA_025351025.1. Taxonomy (GTDB): domain Bacteria; phylum Pseudomonadota; class Gammaproteobacteria; order Burkholderiales; family Burkholderiaceae_C; genus Schlegelella_A. Next base: position 3,324 of record JANXWR010000090.1, read on the forward strand.
TTCGTCCTTCAGGTGGGCGCGCAGCTCGGCGATCTGCGCCGGCGCCAGCTCGGCGGCGGCGCGCCGGATCATGGCCGCCTCGAGCATTTGCCGCACCTCGAAGACCTGACGCGCCTCCTCGACGCCGGGCTCGGCGACGCGCGCGCCGCGCGCCGGCTCGAGGCTCACCAGCTTGTCGCGGCTGAGCTGGTGAAAGGCCTGGCGCACCAGGGTGCGCGAGACCTTGAAGATGTCGGCGATCTTCTGCTCGGCGAGCTTGGTGCCGGGCATCAGGCGCCGCTCGACGATGGCGGTGGTGATCGAATCGGCGATGCGCTTGGTCATGTCGCCCGAGTCGGCCGGCGCGCGCTCGCCCGCGGCGCGCCGGGCCCGGGGCGGGGCCGGCACCCGGATGACCTGGAGGCGGGCAGCGGATCGGGGCATGGGGCTTTGCGTGGCCGCGCAAAGTGTATACACTTTTGCAGCCGCCGCAAGCGTGGCATGCGCCTTCGGCGCGGGAAGGGTCGATGGGAAAGCTCACCACGCACGTGCTCGACACTGCCAACGGCTGCCCGGCCGCCGGCATGCGGGTCGGGCTCTTTCGCATCGACGCCGGCGGCGTCGCCCGCGAGCTCAAGTCGCTCGCCCTCAACGCCGACGGCCGCGCCGACTCGCCTCTGCTGGAAGGCGGAGCCCTCGCGCCGGGCCGCTATCGACTGGTGTTCGGCGTGGCCGCGTATTTCCGGTCGCGCCGCACGGCGCTCGACGATCCGCCTTTCCTCGACGAGGTTCCGCTCGACTTCGGCATCGCCTCGGCCAGCCAGCACTATCACGTGCCCTTGCTCGCCAGCCCGTGGTCCTACTCGACCTACCGCGGCAGCTGATCGCGCGGCCGACTGCATACACTTTTCCAAGCTCTCGCATGGACCCATACCTTCTCGACTGGGTCAACCTGCTCCTGCGCTGGGCCCACGTCATCACCGGCATCGCCTGGATCGGCGCCTCGATCCACTTCGTCGGCCTCGACAACAGCCTGACCCCGCCCGAGGACGAGGCCGACCGCGCCAAGGGCATCGGCGGCGAGCTCTGGGCGGTGCACGGCGGCGGCTTCTATCACCAGCAGAAGTACCCGGTCTCGCCGGCGCGCCTGCCCGAGCAGCTGCACTGGTCGATGTGGGAGAGCTATTCGACCTGGCTGACCGGCTTTGCCCTGTTCGCCGTGCTCTACCTCTTCAACGCCAGCACTTTCCTCATCGACAAGTCGGTGTTCGACTGGTCGCCCGGTGCGGCGATCGCCGCCTCGCTCGGATTCTTCGTCGCCTTCTGGCTGATCTACGACGCGATCTGCCGCATCTTCGGCGGGCGACGCAATGGCGACGTCATTGTCGGCGCGCTCGTCTTCGCCTTCATCGTCTTCGCCTCGTGGCTGTCGTGCCGTCTCTTCGCCGGGCGCGCCGCCTTCCTGCTCGTCGGCGCGATGATGGCGACGACGATGAGCGCCAACGTGCTGATGGTCATCATTCCCGGCCAGCGCAAGGTGGTCGCGGCGCTGCGCGCGGGCTTGGCCGTAGACCCGGTGCACGGCCAGCGCGGCAAGCAGCGCAGCGTGCACAACACCTACTTCACGCTGCCGGTCGTCTTCGCGATGCTGAGCAACCACTACGGCTTCGCCTACGGTGCGAAATACAACTGGCTGGTGCTGGTCGTGCTCATGCTGGCCGGCGCGCTGATCCGCGTCTCGTTCGTGCTGCGCCACAAGGCGCTGGCCGAGGCGCGGCCGGTGCCCTGGCAGTGGGCGATCGCCGGCACGCTGGTGGTCGTCGCCACGGTCGCGCTGCTGCTGCCGGCGCCGCAGCCGGCGGCCGCCAGGGCGGCACCGCCGCCGAGCTTCGCGCAGGTGCAGGCGGTGGTCGCAGAGCGCTGCCAGCTCTGCCACAACGCGACGCTGCCGAGCAAGGGCGTGCGCCTCGATTCGGCCGACGAGATCGCCGGGCACGCGCAGCAGCTCTACCAGCAGGCGGTCGTGCTGAAGCTGATGCCGATGAACAACGCCACCCGGATCACCGACGACGAGCGGGCCCTGCTCGGCCGCTGGTTCGAGTCCGGCGCGCCGACCCGTTGATGCCGGGCGGCGTCGAATCCTTCACAGACCGCATCGTGGCGCGTCGCTAGGATGGCGCGCACCTCAACCTTCCGGCAGCGAACCCCATGGCTTTCACGTGTCCCGTCTATCCCGCCGTCCTGACCAAGTCGAACTGGGACAGAAGCAAGGGCGTTGTCGCCAAGATGGCAGGTGCCACCGGCGTCGGCGAGGCGCTCGGCAAGCTCGAGTCGGCGTTCAAGGCGGTCGACTGGAAGAAGTTCGAGATCGTCGCCAACAAGCCGAGCCCGTTCAGCCTGATCAAGCTCGAGGCGCAGAAGAAGGCCGCGCTCGCCGAGATGAACGGCGCCGCGGCCAAGCTGCGCCTGGCCGCATTCGCGGCGCGCGACGTCGCCAAGAAGGCCGCCGGCGATCTCAAGAAGAATCCGCTGACGAAGAGCGCGGGCGGGGTCTGCGACCAGATCGAGAAGGCCGCCGACTTCATGGGCGTCGGCGCCAACGCGAACTCGCTGGGCGGCTACATCGAGAAGGACGTGGCCGAGTCGCGCAAGGCATTCGACTTCACCGCCAATGCGATCCAGACCAAGATTCCCAGCTCGGTCGCGGCGCTGAACAAGGCGATCAAGGGCGTGGACGACCCGCCGACCGCCAAGGGCTGGCAGGGTCAGCAGATGATGACCAAGTGCCGCGACCTGAACCAGCTCATCGGCAACATCCCGAAGCTCACCGAGATGGGCTACGACCTGAAGATGGACGCGGGCAAGGCGAAGAAATTCTTCGACGACATGCGCGTCTTCGCGTCCAAGGACGTGCCCTTCGACGCCAAGGACGCGACCGCCGCGAAGAAGGCGCTGGCGGCGGTCACCGAGCTCGCCAAGCGCGCCGCGGTGTTCTGAGGCCGCGCTTCAGCCGCGCTGGCGACGCGGCGGCAGCGGCGGACGGGCGAGACGCGGCCGCGGCCCGTCGCGCCTCACCTCGGCGCGAGTCGGGCCGATCTTCGCCAGCGCCGTCGCGACAGCGGTCTCGAGCTGGCGGTCGCGTCCGGCGACATGGTCCTGCGGCGCGTTGTCGACCTCGATGTCCGGATCGGTGCCGTAGTTCTCGATGCCCCAGCCGACGTCGCTGAACCAGTAGGCGAACTCCGGCTGCGTCGTCTGCGTGCCGTCGACCAGCGTGTGCCGCGGCCAGATGCCGACGACGCCGCCCCAGGTGCGCGTGCCGACGAGCGGGCCGATCTTCATCTGCTTGAAGTTGTGCGAAAAGATATCGCCGTCGGAGCCGGCATGCTCGTTGGTGAGGGCCACCACCGCTCCGGCGGCGGCGTCTTCCGGGTAGCTGCCCGGCCGCCCCCAGCGTGTATGGTTGTAGCCGATGCGCCGGCGCGCCACCTTCTCGAGCAGCAGCTGCGAGACGTGGCCGCCGCGGTTGTAGCGAACGTCGACGACGAGCGCCTCGCGCTCGCACTCGGCGCCGAAGTAGCGATGGAACTCGGCGAAGCCCGCGGCCATCATGTCGGGCAAGTGGAAGTAGCCGACGCGTCCCTGCGAATGCGCGTGCACCCAGGCGCGGTTCTTCTCGACCCACTCGCGATAGCGCGCCGGCACTTCGTCGGCCAGCGTCGTCACCGTCACCTCGCGCAGCGTCGCCTCGTTGTCGGTGCCGCGCTTCAGCGTCAGTTGTACCCGGGTGCCGGCGTGATGCACGAGCAGGGCCTGCGGCGGCAGCTCGGCCGAGACCGCCACGCCGCCGACGGCGACGATGCGCTCGCCGACCTGCGCCTCGACGCCGACCGCGTTGAGCGGCGAATCTGCGCTCGCGTCCCACGGGTCGCCGCGGACGATGCGCGTGATCTCCCAGCTCGCATCGCCAGAGTCGAAGCGCAGCTCGGCGCCGAGGTAGCCGAGCGCCACCGAAGGGGGCTTGCGATGGTCGCCGCCCATCTCGTAGGCATGCGAGGTGCCGAGCTCGCCCTGCATCTCCCAGATCAGGTCGGAGAGATCGGCGCGCGTCGTCGCCTGCTCGACCAGCGGCGCGTAGCTTCGATAGACGGCGTCCCAGTCGACGCCCGACATGTCGGCCGACCAGAACTGGTCGCGCTGCAGTCGCCACACCTCGCGCAGCATTTGTCGCCATTCGTGGCGCGGCTCGACCGAGAGGCGCAGGCGCTCGAGATCGATCCAGCCGTTCTTGCGCGAGGGCGGCCCATCGCTCTCGCCCGCTTCGGCCTTGGCGGCTGGCTGCTTGTCGGCGGCGATGGCGCGCAGCCGCTTGCCGTCGCGCAGGACCAGGGTCGTGCCGTCGCGCGCCAGCTCGAACGCGTCGGCCTTGTCGGCGAGCGTCTCGGTGCGGCCGGTCGTGAAGTCGAAGACCTCGAGCTTGCCCGCCGCCTCCTTGTGGCCGCCGCGGCCGTGGGCGCCGACGATGTTCTGTACGCTCCAGACGACCTTCTTGCCGGCCGCGCCGGCGAGTCGCTCGAAGCGGTTTTCGCTGACCGGAAAGGCGGCGACGCGCGCGGCGATGCCGTCGAGGTCGATGCGCAGCGGCGCCGGCGCGAGCGCCGCGCGAGCCGCGTCGGCGCCTGCGGTCGGGTCGCCCTTCAAGCCCTTCAGCTCGGGCTCGAAGGGCGGCCGGCCGCCCGCTTGCAAGGCGATCAGGTAGGGACGCGCGGCGCGCGGAAAGCTCAGCTCGAACTGCACGCTGTCGTAGACCGGGTCGTAGGTGCGCAGCGACAGGAAGTAGAGGTACTTGCCTTCCGGGTCGAACGACGGCGAGTAGTCGCGGAACTCGGGCTCGGTGACGAGCGCGCTCGTGCGCGCGCCCACGCCGTGCAGCTTGATCGCGACGTGGCGCGTGCTGCTGGCGTAGGTGTACGCAAGCCAGGCCGCGTCGGGTGACCAGGCGAGGTCGTCGCTGCGGCCGAATTCACTGGCGTCGACCTGGGTCAGCGCGCCGCTTTCGATGTCGCCGATCAGGACCTCGTTGCGATGGTTGGCGATGGCCACCGAGCTGCCCTTGGGCGCCGCGCGCAATCGCGTCACGTGGCCGACGTCCCACGGCAAGGTGCGCGCCTCGTGCCCGGCGAAGACGACGACGCGTTCCTCGCCCGAGGCGTCGCTCACCGCGACCAGCGTCGTGCCGTCGGCGAGCCACTGGCCATGTCGCGTACGGCCGGCGTCGCCGTCGCCGTAGCGGCGCGCCGCGCCTTCCCAGAGCGCCATGCCGAACAGCTGGCCGCGCGCCACCAGGGCCAGCGAATGGCCGTCGGGATGGAGGCGGAAGGACTCGAGGTGCTCGGCCACCGGCACGAACTTGCGCGCCGCCTGGGCCCGATGCGCGGGCGTGCGGATCGCCAGCTCGCGGGTCGCGTCGGTGGCCGGATCGAACAGCCAGAGCTTCGCGCCGCACTGATAGACGATGCGCTTTCCGTCGCTCTGCGCGTGGCGCGCGTAGAAGACTTCGTGATCGGTGTGGCGGCGGATGTCGCTGCCGTCGGGCCGGCATGAATAGAGGTTGCCGACGCCCTCGGCATCGCCCAGGTACCAGACGCGGCCGCCGATCCACATCGGGCTGGTGACGTTGCCGCCGAGCTCCGTCATGCGGCGAAACGTTCCTTCGCCGTTGGCGTCGATCCACAACGCGCCGGCGGTGCCGCCGCGATAGCGCTTCCAGCGCGCCGGGTCGGCCGTGTTGCGGCCGATCACCTTGCGCTCGCCCGGGCCGAAGGCGAGGTGGTTGACCTGGCCGTAGGGCGAGGGCCGTGGCGCGCCGCCGGCAGGACTCAGCACGAAGCCCTGGTGGTTGCGAAAGAAGGGCTGGCCTTGCGTCGTCACGTAGACGATCTCGCCGGTCGGCGTCCAGCCGCGCACGATCACGTCGGTGCCCAGCCAGGTCAGGCGCCGCGCCGCGCCGCCTTCGGCGGGCATGACGTAGACCTCCGGATGCTGCTCGTCGCGACCGACGAAGGCGAGCCATTTCCCGTCGGGGGAAAGACAGGGCGTCGAGGGTTCCGAGAGCCCGGCGGTCAGGCGACGGGCGAAGCCGCCGGCAGCAGGCACGGACCAGAGGTCGTCGTCGGCGACGAAGACGATGGTCTCGCCGTGGATCGTCGGCTGTTTGAGGTAGGCGAGGTCGTCGTGGGTCATGAAGTTCTCGATGGCAAGGAGATGCCGGTGCGGCTTCTCACGGCGCCGACTCGATGCCGGCGTTGGCGAAGGCGGCGCGTGCGGCCGCGCTCGCGAGATGGTGCAGGAGGGCGACGGCAGCGGCGGCGCGCACCGCGTCGGCGGCAGGGCGCGCCGGCAACGCGGCGACGTAGGTGGTGTAGTTCTGCACCGCGGCTGGCAGCGGACCGACGAGCTTCAGGCCCTGGTCCTCGAAGAGCACGATCTCGGTCGTCGCGCCGAAGCCGAACTCGTGCTGCTTCGTACCGGCGAGCAGGTGCCGCATCACCGAGGCGCCGTCGCCGTAGCGCGCCGCCTTGGCGTTGACGGCGTCGGCGATGCCGAGGTTTTGCAGCAGGGTGTCGATGTAGAGGCCGGTCGAGGCGCGATTGAAGACGACCGACTCGGCGCTCAGCAGCTCCCGCTTCAGCGTCTCGACGCTGCTGATGTCGGGCGCGGTCGCGCCCGACCGCATCGCCACGCCGATGCCGACCTTGCCGATCGTGACGCGCTCGCCGGCCACGGCACCGGCTCTGGCCAGCGCATCGAGCACGGCGGGCGGCGCGATGACCAGGTCGTAGCCCGGTGCGGTGCCGAACTGCGACGCGAGCGCCGGCGCCGCGGCGAAGGTGACCTGCACCGCATGCCCGGTGTCGCGCTGGAAAACGGCCAGCGTCGGCGTGAGGCCGAGCTCGACCGCGCCGGCGCTGAGCATGCGCAGCTCAACGGCTTGCGCGGCCTGGCCCGCGAGGCACGAGCCGAGCGACAGGGCGAGGAGCCAGCGCCTCTTCATGTCACGGCGCGCTTCGCCTTGCGAGCGCCCGGCAAGGCCTTGGCAGCCGGGTCGTGCGCCTTCAGCCAGGCAAAGAACTCGGCGTACCAGAGGCGCGCATTGCGCGGTTTGAGGATCCAGTGGTTCTCGTCGGGAAACCAGAGCAGGCGTGCCTCGATGCCGCGCGCCTTGAGCGTGTTGTAGTAGGCCAGGCCTTGCTGGTCGGGCACCCTGTAGTCGAGCGCGCCGTGGATGACGAGCGTCGGCGTCGTCAGCTTGCCGGCGAAGGTGTCGGGGCTTTGCGCCTGCACCTTGGCCGGGTCGTCCCAGTAGTAAGCGCCGAGCTCCTGGGCGTGCCAGGTGTAGGCGTCGTCGGCGAACATCGCGCGCCAGTCGAAGCAGCCGGCGTGGCACACGTAGGCCTGGTAGCGACCGCGTTTCAGGTGGCCGTTCATCCAAGCCACCATGTAGCCGCCGTAGCTGCCGCCGGTGGCAAAGATGCGGCCCTTGTCGACCCACGCTTGCTTCCTCAGCCAGTCGGTGGCGGCCTCGATGTCCTGCAGCTCGAGCTCGCCCCAGCGGTGCGTGATGCTGTCGAGGAAGGCGTTGCCGAATCCGCTCGAGCCGTGGTAGTTGACGCAGGCGACGACGTAGCCCTGGGCCGCGAACACCTGGTTGTTCCAGCGGTAGTGGAAGGTGTCGCCCGAGGCGGCGTGCGGGCCGCCGTGGATGCTGTGCATGACCGGGTACTTCTTCGCCTTCTTGGCGTCGAAGCCGGGCGGGTAGACGAGCCACATCTGCACCGCATCGCCGTTGGCGCCGGCGACCGTTTTCTCCTCGACCTCGGCGAGGCGGAACGACGCCAGCAGCTCGTCGTTGAAGCGCTCGATGCGCCGTGCCGGGCCGTCGCCCTGGCGCGCCTGCACGCGCACCGGGTGGCGCATCGAGTCGGCGGCCGAGACGACGACGTCGCCGGCGATGTCGAACGAATGCGTCCAGCCGCCCTTGCCGGCGACCGCGGCGCTGCCGCTTTCGATCGCGTAGCGCCAGAGATGGCAGCGGGCCCGGTCTTCGGCGGTGAACCAGAGGGCCGCGCCGTCGCGCGACCAGCGCAGCGGCGCGTTGACGGCGTGGTCCCAGGCGCCGGTCAGCACCTGCCAGGCACCGCCGCGCTCGAGCACTGCGGCATTCGCCGGTGCGGTGTGGCGACGGCCCAGGTTCGAGGCCAGGAAGGCGATGCGCGCGCCGTCGGGGCTGTAGCGCGGCGCTTCGAAGTCCCAGGCGGCGTCGCGCGCCACCGTCCCGATGCGGCCGCTCGCGACGTTGATCTCGGCCAGCGCCTTGTTGTTGTCGAGGCGCTTCTCGGTGGCGGGGTCGAAGACGAAGGCGATATGCCGGCCGTCGGGCGCGATATCGAAGACGTTCGCGCCGGGGTCCATGCGCTGCAGCTCGGTGCCCTGGCCCTCGAACAGGTCGACGATGCGGCCGCTCGCCACGTCGAGCACGTGCAGATGGGCGACCCGCCCCATCGGCAGGTTGCGGTCCCAGAAGCGGTATTGCGCCTCGGAAGTGACGTAGCCCGACTCCTTCCGTTCCTTCCATTCCTTTTGCCGCTTCGCCTGGGCCTTCGTGCCCTTCAGCTCGGGCCAGACCCAGGACACGAAGGCGATGCGCTTGCCGTCGGGAAACCACTTGAAGGCCTCGATGCCGGGCGCGAAGTCGCTGATGCGGCGCGCTTCGCCGCCGTCGGGCGCGATCAGGTAGAGCTGCGCCGTCTCGTCCTTCTTGCCTTCCTGCTCGCGCTTGGCGACGAAGGCGATCGCGCCACCCTTCGGCGACCAGGCCGCCTGGCCGTCCTTGTCGCCGCACGAGGTGAGGCGGCGCGGCTCGCCGCCGAAGGTGGAGAGCAGCCACAGGTTCGCCTTCGACTTGTTCTCGTCCATCGAGAAGGTCGAGACCGAGCAGACCGCCTGCGCGCCGTCGGGCGAGAGCGAGACGAGGCCGATCCGCTCGATCTTCCACAACGCGTTGACGTCGATGTGCTTGCCCTGGCGCTCGGCCATGTCGTCTCCCGGATCTTTTGTCGGCGTCTCGCTATTCGGCGGCGGTCAGCCTCCAGCGCAACTGCGCCTTCGCCTCCGGCCATTCACCGACGGTCATGCTGTACATCACCGTGTCGCGCACCGAGCCGTCGCGGCGCAGCGCGTGGTGGCGGATGACGCCGTCCTTGCGCGCGCCGAGGCGCTCGATGGCGCGCTGGCTCGCGAAGTTGAAGTTGTCGGTGCGCCAGCCGACGACCTGCACGCCGAGGGTCTCGAAGGCGTGCGTCATCAGCAGCAGCTTGGCGGCGGCGTTGACATGGGTGCGCTGTCGGGTCTTCCCGTACCAGGTGTAGCCGATCTCGAGCCGATCGACGGCGGGCAGGATGTCGTGATAGCTCGACGAGCCGATCACGTCGCCCGTCGTCGCGTCGAGGACGACAAAGGCGAGCCGATGCCCTTCGGCGAAGGCCTGCAGCGCCCGCTCGATGTAGCCGCGCGTGTCGTCGGGATCGGGAACGCTGGTGACTCGGATCTTCCAGAGCTCGCCATCGGCGGCGGCGCGCTTCAGGCCATCGACATGTTGCAGGCCGAGCGGCTCGAGACGCACCCGGTCGTCGGCAAGGATGACAGGCTGGACCGGCAGCATCCGCTCAACGGTTGTGCCGTTGCATGAAGACCAGCTTCTCGAACAGCGACACGTCCTGCTCGTTCTTCAGCAGCGCGCCGACCAGCGGCGGCACGGCGACCTTGTCGTCCTTGCTCTGCAGCGCCTCGAGCGGGATGTCCTCGGCGACGAGGAGCTTCAACCAGTCGAGCAGCTCGCTGGTGCTCGGCTTCTTCTTCAGGCCCGGCAGGTTCCTCACGTCGTAGAAGCTCTTCAGCGCGGCGCCCAGGAGTTCTTTCTTGAGGCCGGGAAAGTGCACGTCGACGATCGCCTTCATCGTGTCGGCGTCGGGGAACTTGATGTAGTGGAAGAAGCACCGGCGCAGGAAAGCGTCGGGCAATTCCTTTTCGTTGTTCGAGGTGATGAAGACGATCGGCCGGTGCACCGCCTTGACCAGCTCGCGCGTCTCGTAGACGTAGAACTCCATGCGGTCGATCTCGCGCAGCAGGTCGTTCGGGAACTCGATGTCGGCCTTGTCGATCTCGTCGATCAGGAGCACCACCGGCGCGGGCGCGGTGAAGGCCTGCCAGAGCACGCCCTTGACGATGTAGTTGTGGATGTCCTTGACCCGCGCGTCGCCGAGCTGGCTGTCGCGCAGGCGGCTCACCGCGTCGTATTCGTAGAGGCCTTGCTGCGCCTTGGTCGTCGACTTGATGTGCCACTGCATCAGCGGCATGCCGAGCGCGGCCGAAACTTCCTCGGCCAGCATGGTCTTGCCGGTGCCGGGTTCGCCCTTG
>JANXWR010000093.1 GCA_025351025.1 Burkholderiales bacterium
CACCGTCTTGATCGACATCATCGGGCCCTCGAACGTGCTCATGCCGTAGAACGACAGGCTGACGATCAGGAACTTCAGGATCGGGTCCTCGCGCAGCTTGTGCCAGGCACCCGAGAGGGTCATGATGCCGTTGATCATGCCGCCCCAGCTCGGCGCCAGCAGCACGATCGAGAACACCATGCCGATCGACTGCACCCAATCGGGCAAGGCCGTGTAGTGCAGGTGGTGCGGGCCGGCCCACATGTAGGTGAAGATCAGGGCCCAGAAGTGGACGATCGAGAGCCGGTACGAATAGACCGGCCGCCCGGCCTGCTTCGGGATGAAGTAATACATCATCCCGAGGAAGCCCGCGGTCAGCAGGAAGCCGACCGCGTTGTGGCCGTACCACCACTGGACCATCGCGTCCTGCACGCCGGCGTAGGCCGAGTAGCTCTTCCAGAAGCTGACCGGGATCGCCGCGCCGTTGACGATGTGGAGCAGCGCGACGGCGATGATGAACGAGCCGTAGAACCAGTTGGCGACGTAGATGTGCCGCACCTTGCGGATGCCGATCGTGCCGAAGAAGACGACCGCGTAGGCGACCCACACGATCGTGATCAGGATGCCGATCGGCCATTCGAGCTCGGCGTATTCCTTAGCCCGGGTGTAGCCGAGCGGCAGCGTGATCGCCGCGGCGACGATCACCACCTGCCAGCCCCAGAACACGAACCAGGCGAGCTTGGGCATGAAGAGCCTGACCTGCGAGGTGCGCTGTACGACGTAGAGGCTGCTCGCCATCAGCGCGCAACCGCCGAACGCGAAGATCACCGCGTTGGTGTGCAGCGGGCGCAGCCGCCCGTAGCTGAACCAGGGGATGCCGAAGTTGAGCTCGGGCCAGGTCAGCTGCGCCGCGATGATGACGCCGACCGTCATGCCGACCACGCCCCAGAGCACCGCCGCCAGCGAGAACATGCGCACCGCGCCGTCGTCGTAGATGGGTGCTTCGGACACCTTGTCCGAGGCGACGCCCGGCCCCTGCGGAATGGCCATGGCGGCAACTGCGGTCTGCATCTTGCCTTCTCCTCTTCGCTACGCTGCGCCGGAGTTTCAAAGCGAAGCTCAGTGCGCGGCTTGATCCGCGTCAAGTTCCGGCGCGTCGTCCTCCAGGATTCGCCCGCCTTCGCGCTCCAGGTCGTCGAACTGGCTCGATTGCAGCGCCCAGGCAAAGAGCGCCATCAGCGCGAACACGAGCAGCACCGAGAAAGGAACGAGCAGGTAGAGGATGTCCACGGGGATTCAGCGCGACATCGACGCGCGGTCGACACGCAAGGCGTTGAGCACGACGACGAGCGAGCTGGTCGCCATGCCGAGGCCGGCCGCCCACGGCGGAAACCAGCCGAGGAGCGCGAGCGGCACGCAGGTCGCGTTGTAGGCGACCGCCCAGGCGATGTTCTGCTTCACCACGCGCATGGCGCGACGGGCCGTTTCGCGGGCCCGCGCGACATCGACCAGCGACCCCGACATGAGGATGAAATCGGCCCGGGCGCGGGTCAGCGCCGGGCCGGCGCCGATCGCGAACGAGACCTCGGCGCGCGCCATCACCGGGGCGTCGTTGAGGCCGTCGCCGACCATGGCGACGCGATGCCCGTCATGCTGCATGGCGGCGACGGCGGCGAGCTTGCCAGCCGGCGTCGCGTCGCCTTGCGCCTGCTCGACGCCGAGCCTGGCGGCGACCTGGCGCACACGCGCGCCGGCATCGCCCGAGAGCAGTGTCACGCCGAGGCCCACGCCGCGCAATGCCGCTACCGTCGCGAGCGCATCGGCGCGCAGCGTTTCTTCGAAGGCGAAGGACGCGAGCACGCCCTCCGGTCTGGCCAGCCAGACGCGCGGACCGCTGGCGTGCTCGTCGCTCCCCGACGATGCCCATGCGGCGCTGCCGAGTCGATAGCGCGCGCCGTCGGCGCCCAGGCCTTCGAGGCCGCGGCCCGGCAGCTCCTGCACCGCCTGCCATGCGAGCGGCGATGGGCGAGCGGCCGGCGCGGCGGCGGCGACGAGCGCCAGCGAGAGAGGGTGCGTCGACGCTGCCGCGAGCGACGCTGCCATCGCCAGCACCGCGGCCTCGTCGAGGCCGATGCGGCCGGCCAGTGGCCGCAGCTCGACTGCGGCGACGCCAAGGCCGGCCTGGGTCAGGGTGCCGGTCTTGTCGAAGCACACGGTGTCGACGCTCGCCAGCGTCTCGATCGCGTCGAGCCGGCGCACCAGCACGCCTCGACGAGCCAGCGCGGCCGCGGCCGCGAGCAGCGCCGACGGCGCGGCGAGCGAGAGCGCGCACGGACAGGTGACGATCAGCACCGACACCGCGACCCAAACCGCGCGTGAAGGATCGATCAGCGACCAGGCTGCGCCGGCGGCGGCGGCGAGCACGAGCACGGCCCAGAGAAACGGACCGGCGACGCGGTCGGCTGCGCGCAGCGCCGGAGGCCTATCGGTGAGCGCTTCGCGCATCAGCGCGACGATGCCTTCGTGACGTGTATCGGCACCCAGCCGCTCGACGCCTTGCACGACCGGGCCGCGCAGGTTCAGGCTGCCGGCGATCGCTTCGTCGCCTGGCCGCTTGGTGAGCGGGCGCGATTCGCCGGTGAGCAACGCTTCGTCGACCTCGGTCTCGCCCTCGAGCAGCGGGCCGTCGGCCGGAAAGGCCTCGCCGGCCAGGACGCGCACACGGTCACCGCGGCGCAGGCGATGCAGCGCGACGAGCTCGGCCGTGCCGTCGGGCCCGAGTCGGCGGACCGCCTCGGGCGCGCGCGCGATGGCGGCCTCGAGCGTCGCCGTGACGCGGTGGCGCATCGTCATCGCCAGCCAGCGGCCGCCGAGAAGAAAGCTGACGAACATCGTCAGCGAGTCGAAGTAGGCCTCTCGACCGAACACGCCGCCGGGATCGAAGGTCGCGCCCGAGCTGACGATGAAGGTGATGGCGATGCCGAGCGAGGCCGGCAGGTCCATGCCGATGCGGCGATGGCGGAGCCCCTCGAACGCATCGCGAAACAGGGGCGCCGCCGAGAACAGCACGACCGGCACGCTGAGCAGCCATGCGGCCCAGAGCAGCAGCATGCGCAGGTCCGGCGTCAGCGTGCCGGGCCCCGCCACGTAGAGCGGCGCCTGGTACATCATCACCTGCATCATGCAGAACACGGCGACGAAGAGCCGCCAGAGAGCGCGCCGTTCCTCGGCCTGGCGCAGGGCGCGTGCCGGCGCCGCGGCGTCGGGAGCGGCGGCATAGCCAGCCCGGCGGATCGCGGCCAGCAGCATCGACAGGCGCGTCTCCGAAGGATTCCAGGTGATGCTCGCGCGCTGCGTGGCGAAGCTCACCCGTGCCTCGCGCACGCCGGGCTCGCGCGCCAGCGCCGTCTCGATGACACCAGCGCAACCGGCGCACCAGAGGCCCGCCAGCTGCAGGTGCGAGCGGCCGATGCGGCGCCCGTCGGCGGCGTTCGACCAGGCGGTGAAGCCGGCGTCGGCGTCGGGATCGTCGGCGACCGTGGCCTCGGCGTCGGCGGGCGGCCCCGGCGGCGTCGCGTCCGAGAGCAAGGCCGCGTGCATCTAGGCGCCGCGTTCGCCGAGCCGCTGCATCTCGGCCAGCCATTTGCCGCGGCGCACGCCGTCGGCTGCTTCGATCATGCCGACCAGGCTGCGATGCACCGGCGCGATGCCGACGAAGCCGAGGATGTTCCGCTCCAGCGACTTCACGCTGTGCGCGAGAAAGTACCAGCGATAGACCAGCGCCGGCATGCCCATCGTGACGACTACCCGCGCCGAGCGACCGCCGAGTTTCTTCTTGCCGAGGCCGCCTTCGGCCGCGCTGCCGAATGCGAAGCCGGGCCGCGCGACCTGCTCGAGAAAGCCCTTGAGCAAGGCCGGCATGTCGCCGAGCCAGAGGGGAAAGAAGAAGACGAGGTGAGCGGCCCAGGCGATGTCGCGCTGCGCTTCGGCGAGCCCCGGCGGCAGCGGCGCGGCGTCCCACTCCTTCTTGCTGCGCAGCAACGGGAAGTCGAGCCGGGCGACGTCGGCGATCCGCACCTCGTGCGAGGCCCTCGCCGCACCCTCGGCGTAGCGCGCCGCGAGGGCGTGGCAGAAGTGACCGCCGGCCGGGTCGGGGTGGCCCTGAACGATGAGGATGCGCCGCACGGCCATGGAGATCGGGGTGGAAGTCCATCCCCATCATGGAACGCGCTTCGCGCCGCGACCTTGATCTTCGACAAGGTCGGCGAGGCACACGGGTCGGACACTGCGGGCGCAGACGACACGGGCCCACCATGAAGATACTGATCGCCGCCGACGGCAGCGCCTACACCAAGCGCATGCTCGCCTACCTTGCCGCGCACGACGAGTGGCTGGGCAGCCGCCACGACTACACGGTCGTGCACTCCGTGCTCGCCGTGCCGCATCGCGCCGCTGCCTTCGTCGGCATGGACGTCGTCCGCAACTTCTACGAGGAGGACGCCGAGGCCGTGTTCCGGCCGATCCGTGCCTTCTTCGAGCAGCAGAGCATCCAGGCGAAATACGTCCATACGGTCGGTCACGCCGCCGAGTCGATCGCCAAGCTGGCCGCCGAAGGCCGCTTCGACCTGATCGTGATGGGTTCGCGCGGCGACGGCGACCTGGCCAACCTCATCCTCGGCTCGGTCGCGAGCAAGGTGCTGGCCAAATCGACGACGCCGGTCCTGCTGATCCGCTGAGCGCGGGCATGAGCGAGATCCGAGCCATCCTCCTGCATGCCGACGCGACCGCCGGCAGCGCGGCCCGGCTCGAAATCGGACGCGAGCTCGCGACACGGCATGGCGCCGCCGTCACTGCCCTGTTCGGCGCGACCGTCGACACCGACCGCCTGTCGTCCGCCTACTCGGCCGGCGCCGCGCTCGGCTCGGGCGCGAGCGAATGGGGCGCGCTGGCGCGCGACAACGCGCGGGCCAGCCTGCAGCAGCGCTGCAACGGCGAAGGCCCCGAAGTCCGGTGGTTCGACATCGTCGGCGATTCGATCGCTCACGGCTTCATCGCCGAGGCCGCCTATGCCGACCTGCTCGTTGTCGGCCAGCAGTCGCCGGGCGAGCCGGCCGGCGGTGCGCCCGAAGGCTTCGTGGAATCGGTGATCCTCGACACCGGCAAGCCGACCCTGATCGTGCCGCGCGAGGTTCGCACGGGCAGTGTTGGCGAGCAGGTCCTGATCGCCTGGAACGGATCGGCGCAGGCCGCCCGCGCCGTCACCGGCGCCCTGCCGCTGCTGCGGCGCGCCCGCCTGGTCCACGTCGCCATCTGGTCTCGACATTCGGTGGCCGCGCCCTTCAGCGGCGTCGACATCGTGTCGTTCCTGCGCAGGCACGGCGTCGAGGCGGCGCCGCATCTGTCCCCGCGCTCGTCGCATGTCGGCCAGGAGCTGGCGACGCTCGCCGCGTCGCTGCGCGCCGACCTCGTGGTGATGGGTTGCTACGGGCACAGCCGCACCGCCGAACGCGTGCTCGGTGGCGCGACTCGCTCGGTGCTGGCGAGCTTGCCGGTGCCCATGCTGATGGCGCACTGAGGTACTTCGCCGGGCGATAGAGGCCGAGGCTCGGAATGACGACTGGTATGGGTCGCGCCGGAGCGGTCGCCGCCAGGTCGTGTTTGACGGCGCAGAGCGCCGCGATATGCTGGACGAATCATCCCACCGATCGCCCGCCATGGCTCCGTTGCAGCGACGCTCCTTTGTCACCTTGCTGTCGCTGCTCGGATGCGGCGTGGCCGGCGCCGAGGACTGGCAGTTGCTCGAAGCGATGAAGCGGGATGCCGAAGCCTTTCTCGAGCGCTCGAACGGGCTGATCGAACAGGAGCGATTCGAGGACGCCTACGAGGATCTCGCGCCGACGATCAAGTCGCGCATGTCGGCGGCGCAATGGAGCGGACTGCAGCGCGCCATCCGCGCGCACGTACCAGACCGGCCCGGGGACGACATGGCTGATCGCGCAGTGAGCGCCGGGCGGCAGCAGCGCTGACCCATGCCGCGCCTGATGCTGATCCTCGCCGCCGGCCTCGCCGGCCTCGCCGGCCTCGCCGCGCTGGTGTACGTCGGCCTCTGCATCGCCCTCTTCGCGCTGCAACGCTCGCTGATCTATTTTCCGCAACCGGGATCGGCCGCTCCCGGCACGAGCCGGTTCGTCCTGGCCGTCGACGACGCGCTGGTGCGGGTCACCACCTCGACGGCAAAGCCGGGCGCGAACGCCGTCGTCTATTTCGGCGGCAACGCCGAGGACGTCTCGCTCAGCCTGCCGCTCCTTCGCGCCGCGTTTCCCGAAGACGCGATCTACCTCATGAACTACCGAGGCTACGGCGGCAGCACCGGCAAGCCCTCCGAGGCGGCGCTCATTGCCGACGCGATCATGCTCTTCGATGCCGTGCATGCCGCGCACCGAAAAGTCGTCGTCGTCGGTCGCAGCCTGGGCAGCGGTGTCGCGGTTCACCTGGCGAGCCTGCGGCCGGTGCAACGGCTCGTGCTCGTCACGCCGTACGATAGCCTGCAGAATCTTGCCGCGAGCCAGTTCCCTTACTTCCCCGTGCGCTGGCTGCTGCGCGACAAGTTCGAGTCCTGGCGCTACGTCGCCGGCATCACCGCGCCGGCGTCGATCATCGCCGCCGAGAACGACGAAGTCATTCCGCAAGCGAGCACCGAATCGCTCTACCGTCGATTCCCCGCCGGCGCGGCCACCCTTCGCGTCGTTCGCGGCGCCGGCCACAACACGATCTCGGAGCACGCCGACTACCTGCCACTGCTGCGAGGCACGCCGTGAACGAGACCGGCACCGCCTTCGCCACCTTGCCGCTGCCACAGGCGTCGACCGTCGTCGCGCCCGACGGCGCCGACGTGCGCGTGCTGCTCGGCCTGACTACCGGCGGCATGGCGCACTTCGAGCTGAAGGCCAGCACCGCATCGAGCGCGGTGACGCACCAGAGCGTCGAGGAGATCTGGTTCGTCGTCTCCTGCCGCGGCGAGATGTGGCGGCGCCAGGGCGAGCGCGAAGAAATCGTCGCCCTCGTGCCGGGCCTTTGCCTCACCATCCCGCTCGGCACGCATTTCCAGTTTCGTGCTTCGCTCACCGAGCCCGTGGCCGCGGTCGCGATCACGATGCCGCCCTGGCCCGGCGCCGAGCAAGCGATCGCCGTGCCCGGACCGTGGCTGGCGACGGCGCCTTGAAGCCTGGCCAGCGAGAGAGCGAATGAGCGTCGACGCCTTTACGCACCTGCCCCATCTTCGCGACTGCCTGACGCCGGCCGAACAATCGGACCTGCGCGTGACGCCCGAAGTACTCGCCTTCTGGGACCGGCGCGCGCAGCTGCTCGGCCGCGGCGCCGACTGGCGCCTCTCCGACGACGAGATCGAGTCGTCGCGCCTCGCCATGCTGGCCCAGCTCGATCCGGACGAGGACCTCTGGATCTATTCCTACGGCTCGCTGATGTGGAACCCGGGCTTTCACTTCGATGAGGTCCGTCTCGCCGAGCTGCCAGGCTACCGGCGCCGCTTTTCCTTCCGGACGACGATCGGCCGCGGCTCGGCGGAGCGCCCGGGCCTCATGCTCGCCCTTGAACGCGGCACGGGATCGTGCCGCGGTCTCGTATTCCGCATCGCCGCGGCGCGGGCCGAGACCGAATCGGCGTTCGTCTGGCGCCGCGAGATGATTCGCGGCAGCTATCGGCCGTCCTTTCTTTCCGTCGGCACGCCGCAGGGCAAGGTCACGGCGCTGGCCTTCGCGTCGAACCCGTCGCACGCCGATCACGTCGGTGAATTGCCGATCGCCGAGACCGCGGCCATGATCGCTCGCGCCTCCGGCACCCTGGGCACGAACCGCCAGTACCTGGAGTTGGTGACGACGCAACTCGAGCGCCTGGGCATCGAGGACGACTACCTGAGCGATCTGGCGCAGCAGGTCGAGGGCATCGCCGCACCGGCGATCGACAAACCATGAAGACACTGTCGAACATCGTCCGGAGGCTGCGACGCCGCGCCGTCGTCCTGTCGCTCGCCGCCCTGGCCGTTGTCGCTCCGGCGCGCGCCGACGACGAGTTGCGCAACTGGTTCGACGACCCCTTCTTCCAGGTCACGGCGGCGGTGCCCGACTGCCCGCTGCCAGCCGGCCCTTTCACCGACGAGGCCGACAAGCGCATCCAGTCGCACCGCCGCGCCGAGAAGGGAACGACGTGCTGGCTCGCCAAGGAGTGCGACCGGCCGAACGCGTATGCCTACGACGCCGACATCGCCAGCGAGTTGTCGGCGGCGGTGCGCGAGCGCCACGCGTTTGCCCACACCACGCTGTGGGTGACGGTGCAGGGACGCGTCGTCTACGTCGAGGGCTGCGTCGCGCGGCCGGAACAGGAGGCGGAGATCGAGGCTTTCGTGCGGGCCCTGCCGCATGTACAGGGGGCCACGGCGATCGTTCGCACCGAGGCGACGGGGCGCGTGCCGTACCGGCTGCGCGTGCCGCGCTAGGTCGCGGTCGGCCCCTGGAAGCCGCCGGCGCGCAGCGTCAGCACCAGCGTGTCGCGGTGTCCGTAGGCTTCGAGCGGCTGGATCGGCGTGCTCTCGTGAATGACGCGCGCATCGTCGAGCAGTAGGCAGGTCCACGGCGACTGCATCGTGAAGCGCAGGCCGGTCGGCCCGTCGGCATCGAAGACGCGCGTCTCGCCGCCCTTGATGCCTTCGCGACCGATCAGCACCACCGCCACCAGGTCGACGCCGTCGCGGTGCGCGCCTTCGGGCGTCGGCCGGCCGATGCCGTCGGTGGTGTCGATGCGGAACTGATGCGCCTCGAGGTACCACGGCCCCGCACTGCCGCGGAGCGACGAGGCCAGCGCGCCCATGGCCTGCAGCGTGCGTTGCCAGGCCGGCGCGGCGACCACCGCCGGCGCGATCGGCTCGAACCAGCGCTCGAGCCCGCCGTGCAGCGCGTTGTATTCGATCGGTTGCCAGTGCGCACGATGCGGCACCTGCTCGATTCGGCCCTGCTCGACGATGAAGCACGAGTGGCGGCGCCGTCGATAGTGGCCGCCGTCGCGCAGATAGGTGTCGGGCCGCAGGTCGTCCCAAAAAGGACGCAATACCTCGAGCTCGCGCAGCTCGCTGTCGATCAGCGTGGCGAAGCCGGCCGGGTCCAGCACAGCGTGGCCCGCGCCGGCGAGCGCCTGCGCGGCCCGATCCGGCGGCGTCAGCGGCGCGGCGAACGGCGCCTGGCTCATCGCGACCGGCTCACGCGAAGCGCTGGCGGGCCAGCGCGGCGCCCTTCGCCAGCGCGGCGAGCTTGGCTTCGGCGACTTCGCGGCGCATCGGCGCGAGGCCGCAGTTGGTGCAGGCGATGAGCCGCTCCTTAGGTACGAACTGCAACGCGCGGCCGATCGTCTCGGCGATCTCCTCGGCGGTCTCGATCGTGTCGGAGGCGACGTCGATGACGCCGACCATCACGTCCTTGCCGGCGAGCAGCCGCATCAGCTCGGGCGGCACATGCGAATGCAGGCACTCGAGCGAGACCTGGTCGATGCTGCTCTTCGCCAGCGCCGGAAAAACCTGCTCGTACTGGCGCCACTCCTCGCCGAGCGTCGCCTTCCAGTCGACGTTGGCCTTGATGCCGTAGCCGTAGCAGATGTGCACCGCCGTCTTGCAGGTCAGGCCCTCGGCGGCGCGCTCGAGCGCCGCGACGCCCCACTCGGCGGCGTCGGCCATGTAGACGTTGAAAGCCGGCTCGTCGAACTGCACGACGTCGACGCCATCGGCCTGCAGGGCGCGCGCTTCCTGGTTGAGGAGCTCGGCAAAGGCGAAGGCCATTTTGATGCGGCCTTCCTTGCCCTCGCCGTAGTAGCGGTCGGCGACGGTGTCGACGATCGTCATCGGGCCTGGCAGCGTGAACTTGAGGAGCTTGTCGGTGTGCGCGCGTGCCAGCTGCGCTTCGGCGGCGTGGACGCGCCCGGCGAGGCGCAGCGGCCCGACCACCTGCGGCACCATCGCGTCGTAGCGGTTGTTGCGGATGCCCATCTTCACCTTGTGCTCGAAGTCGATGCCCTCGACCTTGGCGAGAAAGCCATGCACGAAGTGCTGGCGCGACTGCTCGCCATCGCCGACGATGTCGATGCCGGCGTCTTCCTGCACCTTCAGCCAGAGCAGCGTCGCGTCGGCCTTGGCGCGCTCGAGCTCGACGCCGGTGGCTTTCCATTCGGGCCAGAGCTTTTCGGTCTCGGCGAGCCACGAAGGCTTGGGCAGGCTGCCGGCGATGGCGGTTCGAAACATGCGATGAGTCTTTCATGGCGGCGCGCCGTCTCGGAGGTCGCGCCGCATTTGCTACCGTCGGCCCTTGACCGCCGAAGCCGAACCCGCGCCGAACCGGGAGCTGCCGCTGCCCGCTCGCGAGCGCATCGAAGCGCTCGACGTGCTGCGCGGCACCGCCCTCTTCGGCATCTTCATTATGAACATGCCGGGCTTCACGCACTCGCTGTTCACGCCGCCGCTACCCCCCGAGGGCGGGCTCGACGGCTGGGTGTTCGTGCTGCGCGAGCTGCTCTTTGCCGGCAAGTTCAACCTCATGTTCGGCCTGCTCTTCGGCATCGGCTTCAGCCTGCAGCTGGCCCGGCTCGAAGCGGCGCGGCCCGGCCGCGGTGCGACCTGGGTCTATGCGCGACGGCTCGCCGTGCTGCTGGCGATCGGCCTCATCCACGCCATGCTGCTCTGGAACGGCGACGTGCTCGTCGTCTATGCGGTGCTCGGCTTCGTGCTGCTGGTGCTGCGCCGCCTGCCGGATCGCGTGCTGCTCGTGCTGATCGTCCTGTGTCTGCTCTACCCGGCCATCTCCGACGCGCTGCGGCCACGGCTGCTGTCGTTCGAGACCGAGACGGTCGCCGCCTTCGAGTACCAAGACTTCGAGGCCTCGAACGACGCGGCCTTCGGCCACGGCTCGTTCGTCGACGCGGCGCGCGAGACGGCGCGTGTCTTCGCCTGGGGCTACGGCTCGCCGCTCGGCCTCTTCAGCTACGCCGCCTTCTATGTGCAGATGGCGACCGGCATCCTGTTCGGCGCGGTCGTCGGCCGGCGTCGTTGGGCCGAGCGACTGCCGGCGCTGCGCCGGCCGATGCATCGGGCGCAGCTAGGCGCGCTCGGCCTCGCGCTCTTCTCGGCTGCGCTCTGGTTCGCCTTCGGCGGCCCGGCCAGCGAGGCCGACGGCGTCACCATCGCTCCATCGTTGGCGCGCACCGTGGGTCGTGCCGCGCTGATGGCGTTCTACGCGCTCAGCATCCTTCGCCTGCTCGAGCATCCCATCGCCGCACGCCTGCTGCGGCCGTTCTCGTTCGCGGGGCGCATGCCGCTCACGAATTACCTGCTGCAGACGCTGATGGCCAGCTTCGTCTTCTACGGCTGGGGCCTCGGCTACTGGGGACGCGCGACACCGCGGCTCGAGGTCTCGCTGGCGGTCGGACTCTTCTTCGTCGTGCAGCTGCCGCTCAGCGCCTGGTGGCTGTCGCGCTTCAAATACGGGCCGGTCGAGTACGTGTGGCGGCGGTTGACCTACGGCCGCCTCTCGGCTTAGCGCGGCTCAGGCGCCCGCGCAGCCGAACTCCTCGGCGAGCAAGGCATACGAGCGTCGCCGCACCGCCGGGACGTGAGCCCAGGTGTTGATGACGACCTCGTCGAGCGCGTATTCATCGGCGAGCTTCCTGATCTTCGCGCCGACCGTCGCCTTCGAGCCGACGAAAGCCTTGCCGCGCATCGGCGCCAGCATCGCTTCCTCGGCCTCGGAGAAGCCGCGCCTGGCGATGTCGTCGGGCGACTGCAGAGGGCCGAGCGCACCGCGCTGCCGGTCGATGCGCCAGCGGTCGCGCGAAAGCGCGAGATGCGCCGCTTCGTCGTCGCTCGCCGCGGCGAGCGCCCAGATGCAGAGCGTCGCCTGCGGCTCGGGATGTCGCTCGCTCGGCTGGTAGCGCTCGCGGTAGAGCGTCATCGCCGATTCGGCGCCCTGCCCGTCGGTGAAGAAATAGGCGAACGCGTACGGCAGGCCGAAGTGCGCCGCCAGTTGCGCGCCGTAGTCGGAGCTGCCGAGAATCCAGATCTCGGGCGCGTCGGGCCCCAGAGGATGCGCGGTGATGCCTTCATGCGTGCCGATCGAGGTCCACGCGTGCAAGTCGCGCACCTGGATCGGAAAGTCTTCGGCCGCATGGCTCGCGCTCGGGTTGAGGGCACGCGCCGTGCGCATGTCGCCGCCGGGCGCGCGGCCGAGGCCGAGGTCGATGCGGCCGGGCGCCAGCGCCTCGAGCACGCGGAACTGCTCGGCCACCTTGAGCGCGCTGTAGTGCGGCAGCATGACGCCGGCGCTGCCGATGCGAATCCGCGCCGTGCGCGCGGCGATCGCCGCCATCAGGATCTCTGGCGCCGAGCCGACGATGGTCGGCAGGCCGTGGTGCTCGCTGACCCAGAAGCGCGAGTAACCGAGCCGCTCGCAGTCGACGGCGAGCGACAAGGTGTCGCGGATCGCGGCGTCTTCGCTGCTGCCGGCGAGCGAGACCGACTGGTCGAGAACCGAGAGACGCAGCATTTGCTCAGCCATGGGGATGGGTCGGATCGATCCAGCGCACGGTCTCGGGCTTTTCGACCGGCTCGATGTCGACATTGACCGCGACCGCCTCGCCGTCGCTGCGGCAGAGTACGCATTCGAGCGTTTCGGTGGCGCTGGCGTTGATCTCCTGATGCGGCACGTAGGGCGGCACGTAGATGAAGTCGCCGGGGCCGGCTTCGGCGGTGAACTCCAACGCGTTGCCCCAGCGCATGCGGGCGCGGCCCTTGACGACGTAGATCACGCTCTCGAGCGAGCCATGATGATGCGCGCCGGTCTTCGCGTCGGCATGGATGTGCACCGTGCCGGCCCAGAGCTTCTGCGCGCCGACGCGCGCGAAATTGATCGCCGCCTTGCGGTCCATGCCCGGCGTCTGCGCCGTGTTCGGGTCGAGCTGGTTGGCGGCGATGACGCGCACGCCATCGTGCTTCCAGGCAACGCTTTCATCAGGGCCTTCGTCGCGGTCGGGGCTCATCGAGGCTTCCTCGTGTACATTAGCGGCACAGTTATACGCAAGACAGTGGTTGTTCGTGATTCTCGTTCCACCCTCGCGGTTCTCGCGGCGGGCGTTTGAAATCCCCCCTGATCGGTTCTTGAGTGTCGCTGCATGCGCCGCATGTGCTGCGCATTCATTTGTATAGATTGGATTTTTTCCCATGACGACCCCCACCCAGACCGGCACCGTGAAGTGGTTCAACGAAAGCAAGGGCTTCGGCTTC
>JANXWR010000103.1 GCA_025351025.1 Burkholderiales bacterium
CAACTGCTCGACGAAGCGATCGAGTCGGCGGTCAAGCTTTCGCACCGCTACATCCCGGCGCGCCAGTTACCAGACAAGGCGGTCAGCCTGCTCGATACGGCTTGCGCGCGTGTGGCAGTGAGCCAGCACGCCATTCCGGCCGAGGTCGAGGACAGCCGGCGCCGCATCGAGTCGCTGGAGATAGAGTCGGCAATCATCGCGCGAGAGTCAGCGGTCGGCGTCGAGGTCGGCACGCGCCGAACCGACGTCGACGAGAAGCTCGCCCACGAGCGCGAGCGATTGGTCGGCCTCGAGAAGCGCTGGCAGGACGAGAAGGTCATTGTCGACAAGGTGCTCGCCTTGCGCGCGAACCTGCGCGGCGACGACAAGCCGGTCGACCGCCCGGCGATCGGCGAAGGTGGCGACGTCGTCAAGCCGGCGGGCGCCCCGCCCGAAACGGCGGAACCGATCGATCGCGAGAAGGTGCTGGCTGAGTTGCGTGGCGAGCAGGACAAGCTGGAAACGCTGCAAGGCGAGAAGCCGTTGATCATGCCGTCGGTCGACGCCCAAGCGGTGGCCAGCGTCGTCGCCGACTGGACCGGCATTCCGGTCGGGCGGATGGTGAAGAACGAGCTGCAGGCGATCCTCAAGCTGGGCGAAGCGCTCGGCAAGCGCGTCATCGGTCAGCAGCACGGCCTCGACATGATCGCGCGGCGCATCCAGACCTCGCGGGCGCGGCTCGACAACCCGAACAAGCCGATCGGCGTGTTCATGCTCTGCGGCACCTCCGGCGTCGGCAAGACCGAGACCGCGCTGGCTCTGGCCGAGGCGCTCTACGGCGGCGAGCAGAACATCATCACGATCAACATGAGCGAGTTCCAGGAGGCGCATACCGTCTCATCGCTCAAGGGCGCGCCGCCAGGCTACGTCGGCTACGGTGAGGGCGGCATCCTGACCGAGGCGGTGCGGCGTCGCCCCTACAGCGTCGTCCTGCTCGACGAGGTGGAAAAAGCCCACCCCGACGTGCACGAGCTGTTCTTCCAGGTCTTCGACAAGGGCCGCATGGAAGACGGCGAGGGGCGCATGATCGACTTCAAGAACACGATCATCCTGCTCACTAGCAACGCCGGCTCCGAGCTGATCATGAACATGTGCAAGGACCCCGAGCTGTTGCCCGATCCCGATTCGCTGGCGACGGCGATGACCGAGCCGCTGCAGAAGATCTTTCCGCCGGCGCTGCTCGGCCGTCTCGTCGTGATTCCGTACTACCCGCTCTCCGACGACATGCTCGGCCAGATCGTGCGGCTGCAGCTCAATCGCATCAAGCGGCGGGTCGCCGAGAACCACAAGATTCCGTTCGATTACAGCGACGACGCGGTCAAGCTCATCGTCAAGCGCTGCAACAACGCCGAGTCGGGCGGCCGGATCATCGATTCGATCCTCACCAACACGGTGTTGCCCAAGGTCTCGATCGAGTATCTGTCGCGCGCGGCCGAGGGCGTCGAGCTCAAGGCGGTGCGACTCGGCGTTGCCGAGGACGACTTCACCTACGCCTTCGAATAGGGCGAACCCAAGGGAGACGGGGTCATGGGTATTCCTGGACTCAGCGCGGCCGACGAGATCCTCTCGATCAAGACCGACGAGGGAGATTTCCTGGTCATGACAATGACCGGCCACGAGCATCTCGGGCAGATGTTCCTCTATACCGCAGAGCTCCTCGGCGCGGTCAACCTCCTCGGCAAGCCCAAGGAAGTCAAGCTGCACAAGCTGCTGAACACGCACGCGACGCTGAAGATGAAGGTCGACAAGGAGGAGCGCTACTTCGACGGCATCGTCACGCGCGCCAAGCGCGGCGACAAGCGCGGTCGCTACGAGACCTATACGCTGACACTGCAGCCCTGTCTCTGGCTGACCACGCAGGCCAAGAACAGTCGCGTATTCCAGGAAAAGAGCGTCAAGGACATCGTCACCAAGGTTCTGGCCGACTACGACGGCGACGTCGCCTGGAGGCTTGACAAGGAGGCGGACTTGATCAAGCTGGACTATTGCATCCAGCACAACGAGACCGACTTCAACTTCATCAGCCGGCTGATAGAGGAAGTCGGCATCTACTATTTCTTCGAGCACGACCAGGGCAAGCACACCCTTGTGTTCATCGACGCAGTGTCCAAGCACAAGAGCAGGACCGACAGCTCGGCGCTCAAATGGTCCAACTCGATGAAGGAAGAGCACACCATTTCCGATTGGCAGGTGCAGGAAGAGGCACGCACCGGCAAGACGACGCTGACCGAGTACGACTATCTCGCGCCGACGACCGCCGTCAAGGGCAAGGACAGCGCCGGCGACCCTGCCCATGGAATGGGCAAAATCGAGTGGTACGAGCATCCGGCACTGGCAGTCCAGAACAGCGTCAAGCCCGAGACAAAGGACGCCTCGACCGACGCCACGAATCGCGCCAAGGTGCGCATGGGCGAGCTGGTCTCGCTGCAATCCTCGGTGACCGGGGCAACCAACGGGCGCGACATGGGGGTCGGCGTGACCTTCAAGCTCGACAACGCGCCGACCGACGGGGACAACAAGGAATACCTGCTCGTCGCCGCGATCTACCACCTCGATTTCGCGCACCACGAGGCGGTCGACGAGCGGGACAAGACGAGCGAACACGAAGGCTTTCGCTGCGAGTTCCTGGCCATGCCCACGGGGGCCGGCGGGGGCCTCATGAGCATGGCCATGGGCGCGAGCTCGAGCAAGCCGCAGTATCGTTCGCCGCGCAGCGCCCCCAAGCCCATCATCGCCGGGCCGCAGACGGCCGTCGTCGTCTGCGCCTCGGGCAACGAGATCGAGACCGACAAGCACGGCCGGATCAAGGTCCAGTTCCACTGGGATCGCGACGGCAAGAAGGACCAGAACAGTTCCTGCTGGGTACGTGTGGCGCAGCCCTGGGCGGGCAAGGGCTACGGCATGTTCGGCTTGCCGCGCAAGGGCCACGAGGTCGTGGTCCAATTTCTCGACGGCGATCCGGACCGGCCGCTCGTCACCGGCTCCGTCTACAACAACGACAACATGCCGGCGTGGAAGCTGCCCGACCAGGCGACGGTGAGCGGCGTCAAGACGCAGAGCAGCAAGGAAGGCACGGCCAAGCTCGCCAACGAGCTGCGCTTCGACGACAAAAAGGGCAGCGAGTACATCTGGTTCCATGCCGAGAAGGACTTCCACCGTCTCGTCGAGCACGACGCCTTCGACTGGGTCGGCAACAACGAGTCGGTCAAGGTCGTGATGACGCGCAAGGAAGTGATCGGCGAGAACTGGTTCATGGACATCACCAAGGACGTGATGCACAACCTGGGCAAGGACCTGCACGTCAACGTCGCGGGCGACATCTTCTACACCGGCGCTGCCACTTATCAGCTGAAGCTGGACAAGGATTACAGCGGCAAGGTCGGCGGCGATTTCGGCTTCGACATCGGCGGCAAGACGCAGCTGAAGTCGATGGGCGACATCGCCCTGCAATCGACCGCAGGCAAGCTGTCGCTCAAGGCCGGCGACGCGGGCGACCTGCTGGCCGAGGGCATGACGATCAAGATCAAGGGCGCGACGACGGTCGCCATCGAGGCCGGCGTCCAGCTCTCGCTGAAGGCCGGAAGCTCCTTCGTCGACATCGGCCCCGCCGGAGTCTCGATCGTCGGCACGATGGTCCTGATCAACTCCGGCGGCGCTGCCGGCGCGGCAGGCCCCGCGCTCGCGGCCAGCCCGACCGCGCCGACCGAGGCGAAGAAGGAAGACACGATCACGGCGGCGAAGAAGACCGACTACAACAAGACCTTCGACGACCCGATGCCCGACGACATGGGCGGCTCGGGTGCGGCCAAGGAAAGCTGAGTCGGTGTCTTCGACTGACGCTCGATGAGCGCGGCATTTTCCCCGG